>NZ_JBHTSA010000043.1:0-65178 GCF_042795405.1 Streptomyces sp. NPDC056480
CCGGCGAAGTTCTGGATCGCACCGCACGCCACGAGCACCAGCGCACCCACGACCGAGATCGGCAGCAGGACACGGACCGTGCCCCGCACCAGGTCGGACCAGAAGTTGCCCAGCTCACCCGTACGCGACCGGGCGAAACCGCGCACCAGCGCGACCGCCACGGCCATGCCCACGGCCGCCGAAACGAAGTTCTGCACCGCCAGACCACCGGTCTGCACCACGTGACCCATGGCCTGCTCGCCGTAGTACGACTGCCAGTTCGTGTTCGCCACGAACGAGGCCGCCGTGTTGAACGCCTGGTCCGGATCGATCGACACGAACCCCAGCGAACCCGGCAGCGAACCCTGCACCCGCTGCAGCAGATACAGGAACAGGACACTCACCGCGGAGAACGCCAGAACACCACGCAGATACGCGGGCCAGCGCATCTCCACCGACGGGTTGGCCCCGATGGCCTTGTAGATCCACTTCTCGGGCTTGTAGTGCTTCTCCGAGGAGTACACCTTCGCCATGTGGTCACCCAGCGGCCGGTACGACAGGCCCAGAGCGACGATCAGCGCCAGAAGCTGGAGGACTCCAGCAAGAACAGGACTCATATCCGTACTCAGAACCTCTCGGGCTTGACGAGGGCGAGGACGAGATAGACCAGCAGGGCGGCGGCCACGAGGAGACCGACGATGTTCTCGGCACTCACAGCTTGGCCACCCCCTTGGCGATGAAGGCCACCAGCGCGAAGACCGCGATCGTGGTGACGACGAAGGCCACGTCGGCCATCGTGAGCTCCCGGATGCAGGAAGAAGGAAGAACGGATTCTCGGACGAGACGAGGAAATCGCCTTTCGGCCACGGATCGGCTCTCGTTAACGCCCCTCTTACGCCCCGCAGCGCGGTCTTGACGCCCCTCCTACGGCTCCCTGGCTCCCGTCGCGGAACCAGGCCACTCCCCCGCCCGTTCGCGTCTGCGCCCCGGCGGGTGCGGCTGGACCCCGGACATGAGGACGTCCAAGCCCTGCCGGCTGGTCGCCAGCACTACGCGGTCCCCCGCGCGCAGCACCCGGCCGTGCACCGGACGCCAGTCGAAGCCGGTGGCACGGTCGTACCGGATCCCCGCCAGGGTGTCCCCTGCGGTCGCCTGCGGAGGCGCCCCCGCCCCCACGGCGAGGACGCGCCATTCGTTCTCCCGGAACGCCTCGTGGACCGAGCGGCCTTCCAGCTCCGGGTGTCCGGCCACGTCCACGGCCGTGAAGAGCAGTGAGCCCCGCTCGACCGGCATCAGGCCCAGGACGTGGCGTCCCATCATGGCCGCGGCGAAGGCCGGCGCGGCGAGGGCGGAGACGCTGCGGCTGCGGGTGAGCGCGTCGGGGTACGAGGCGCGCATGGTGGCGGACACGGTCGCGGCGAAGTCGTCGTCGTACAGACGCATGACCACCCGGATCGCCGGGTTGATCTCCCGCGCGGCCATCGCGATGTCGAGGTTCTCCCCGTCGCCGTGCGTGACGACCAGGAGGGACTTGCTGTGCCGGATCCTGGCCTGCTCGAGCGCTCCGGGCGCGGTCGCATCCTCAAGGAGCAGGGGAACGCCCAGCTCACGGGCGTAGGCGACGCCGCGGGCCGCCGGGTCTCGCTCGATCACGACGACCTTGTGGTCGGTGGTCCGCAGACGGGCCAGGACGCGGGTGCCGATCTTCCCCAGGCCGACGAGGACGATGTGGTCGACGACCTCCGGTTCGGGTGGCTGGTTCGCCGAGCCGGTGCGGAAGGCTTCGGTGGCGTTCATGGTCGCCGCGACGACCAGCGGCAGGATGGCCAGCCCCACGAAACCGGCGATGAGCTGGAGTATCCGCCGTGCGGGGGACTCGTCCTCGCCGGTCGCGGGGTCGCCCATGGTGAAGATGTCCAGGAGCGGCAGATAGACGGCTCTCCACAGCGGGCCGTCCTCGCCCACCAGGTGGCCGAGGAGAGGGCCACGACGATCGCCGCGAGAACGCCGAAGACGGCCAGGACCTCGCGCGCGAGGAACACCTTCCAGGGCAGGTGCGAGAGCCGCGCACGCAGCCAGGCGCGGCCGCCTTCCCGGTCGTCCGGGACCCTCGGCGCGTGGTGGTGGGTGACCTCTTCGAGCATGAGCCGGCCGTGGGTGAACTGACGGCGGTCCGCGGTCCTGGTGTCGGGCAGCAGCTGAGTGCCTCCGAGGCCGGCGGTCTCCGCGGAGTCCTCGCTCGCCGGGTCGTTCTCGTGGGCCCCGGAGAGGACGGCGAGGGTGGCGAGGTCGGCGGTGTGAGGCGAGGTCCCGGCCGCCCGCACCACGCCCCGGAAGACCTTCCCCTCGACCTGGAGGGTGTGGCCCTCGCCGACCGCGGCGGCGGCAACCAGCTCGGGGACGGCCGTTTCGCTGTCGGAGAGGACGGTCGTCGAGGCGTCCGACTCTCCCTGCACACCGGCGGCCCGGTCCAGGAGCTGCTCCAGGTGACGCCCCCGCTCGCGGTGGTACATGCGGATGACCAGGCGTATGGAGGGATTGAGGGTGCGGGCCACGAGCGCGGCCGTCATGTTCACCTGGTCGTCGGCGTAGGTGAGGGCGAGGGCGGCGGCGCGTTCGACGCCCGCGGCCCGGAGCGTCCGCTCGTCGGGTCCGGGGGCGACGAGCAGTTCGATCGGGGAGTGCGGGTCGCGGTGCAGGGCGGCGATGTCGGCGCCGTGCCGGTCGCGCCGGGAGGGGAGGACGACGGTGACCGCCTCGCCGCACACGGCGGCGAGTTCGACGGCGAGGCGGTGGGCGAGACCGTCGTCCCCGCAGATCACCATGTGTGGGGAGCGCTGCCCAAGTGGCATGCGGAGATGGATCGTTGACGTCACGATCGGTCAGCCTGCCGAACCGGGCCCGCCGCGTCTCCCTTCGCACGGGAGTTCGGCGTCAAGGTCGTGTCAGGATCGCCGGGCGACTTCCGACCTGGGTCGGGCAGGCCTTGCCGGCCTCGACGGTGCTGGCGGTGCTGGCGGTCCCGGCGGGCGTTGGACCTGACGCCCGAGTCGGCGCGCGAGCCCCCCTCGCGGCAGCCGCCGCGCCCGTGTCCGGGCGCACCCCGCGGGACCGGTACCGCGCCCCGCCGGTACCGGCGGGGCGCGGAGTGCACCGCGGTCAGGCGATCCGGGCCGCCCGGCCGAATTCGCGGGCCGTCGGTTCCGTCCGCGACGCCAGGGCCGAGGCCGAGGGACTGGTGACCGCGGGGGCGGTGAGCGTCGGGTCGACGGTCAGGAGCCCGGCGCCGAGCGGCTCGGCCAGGGAGCGCAGGACCGAATCCGAGAGCCGGATCCAAGGCTGCTCCGCGCCGAGGGTGGCGGTCAGCCTGTCCACCGTGGTGAACGCGACAGCGGTACGGCTGCCCAGCGGCGTGCGGAAGACACGGACCGCCACCGCGCGTGTTCCCGGCCGGACCGGGACGTACAGGAGCCCGGCCGGGTCGGGTTCCTCGGGCTCGGGATCGTCGTCGTACTGGAAGAGGCACATGAGGCGCTCCTTGAGGAACCTCGAACGGGCAGGTGACCTGCCGGACGCGTGAGCGCGATCCGGCACGGCTCCGAAGCTATGCCCGACTCCCCGCACCCATGGCCGACCCCTGACGGGTCCTTGACGGCCACCGGTCGTCTTCATGCGCATCCCTGACACGCCCGGGCCTGTCGTCAAGCGCAGTGCGCTCCCGCTGGGCGAGGTCCACACGCTCGAAGGCCAGTCGTACCGCCTCGCGCACCGAGTGCATCCGGCCGGTGCCCGCGGCGTGGTCCGACGGCCCGCCCTGCCCGGGTGACGAACTCGGCGCCCCGGCGCCCGCCGTCATGGAACGCACCCGCCCCTCGCTGAGGGTCGGGGTTCAGGCGACTCCGAGACGCCACAGGGAGGTCGTCTCCCCCACGCGGGCCCGGTGCAGGGGGTCCGACGGGTCTGTCGCACGCGGGTGGCGCGGCTTCGTGACCGTGCGGGACAGGACGCGCAGGCCCGCGGCCCGGATGGTGTCTTCGAGTTCCGTACGGCCCCGCAGCCCGAGCCGTTCGGCCAGGTCGGAGAGGATCAGCCAGCCCTCTCCGCCAGGCTCCAGATGGTGCGGAAGACCGGCCAGGAAGCGCCGCAGCATCCGACTGCCCGGGTCGTAGACCGCTTGGTCGAGCGGGGTACGGGGACGGCCCGGGAGCCAGGGCGGGTTGCAGACGATCACGTGGGCGCGGCCTGCGGGGAACAGGTCCGCGTGCCGCACGGCGATCCTGTCGGCCAGGCCGAGCCGGGCGATGTTGTCGCGGGCGCACTGGACAGCGCGTGCGTCCTGGTCGGTGGCGACGACGTGGCGCAGACCCCGCCGGGCGAGCAGGACGGACAGCACGCCCGTGCCCGTGCCGATGTCGAAGGCCGTGGCTCCCCTGGGGAGTCTCGCTTCGGCCACCAGATCCACGTACTCGCCCCGGACCGGCGAGAAGACACCGTAGTGCGGATGGATGCGTTCGCCGCCGAGCGCCGGGATCTCGACGCCCTTCCTGTACCACTCGTACGCGCCGATCACGCCGAGCAGCTCCCGCAACGAGCCGACTCCGGGGCCTTCTGACGGGCCGTATGCGTGCAGACACGCCTCGCGGACACGGGGCGCCCGACGCAGCGGGACCATCCAGTCGCAGCCGTACGGCACGAGCAGCATCCCCAGCAGCCGTGCGCGCCTCTCCTGCTCTCGACGGTGCCGCCCGAACGCCTCGGCAGGACTCTGGGCCAGAGCGGGCTGCCTGCGCTCACTGCGTCGGCCGAGGGCCCCCAGGAGCCGGCGCGCGGACTCGTAGTCCCCGGACCACATCAGGGCGGAGCCCTCGGCCATCAGGCGGTGCACCGCGGCGACACTGATGGTGTCCGCGACGGTGACGATGTGCTGCGGTCGCGGGACCCCGTTCGCCGAGTACCAGCGGACCGGCTGCTCCCACGCGCCGTCCGTCATCGCGTACGTGACCTCAGTTGTCATCGAACATCAGCTTCCATGAGGGTCGATCCTCGATCCCCTGGATCCCCCGGCACGTTCTGGCCGGAATCATTCGCGATCTCTTGACGCAGCACGACCGGCGCCCGACGCGATGCCCACGCCTTGCGGCCGGCCGGGCACGGACGACGTCCGGACTCTCCGGCACCGCCAGGGACCTCCGTACGGCATGAGGTGGCCTCGGTCAGCCTTCGTCCGGGTCACGCCTCGAAGCGGTAGCCCATGCCCGGTTGGGTGATGAAATGGCGCGGCTGCGACGGGTCGGGTTCGAGTTTGCGCCGCAGATGCGCCATGTAGACCCGGAGGTAGTTGGTCCTGTTCCCCGCGTGGTGGCCCCACACCTCCTCCAGCAGTTGCCGCTGGCTGACGAGCCGGCCCGTGTTGCGGATCAGCGTCTCCAGCAGGTGCCACTCGGTGGGCGTCAGCCGCACGTCGTGGGCGGCACGCCGGACCTTCTTCGCCACGAGGTCGACGCTGAAGTCGTCGGTGGTGACGACGTGCACCTCGTCAGCGGCCGGCCCGGTGCTCTCTCTGCGGCGGACGGCGGCCGTCAGCCGGGCAAGGAGTTCGTTCATGTCGAAGGGCTTCGTCACATAGTCGTCGGCACCGGCGTCGAGGGCCGCGACCTTCTCGTCGGAGGTACGACGGGCGGAAACGACCACGATCGGCACTCTGCTCCACCGACGCAACTCCTTGATCACATGGAGTCCGTCCATGTCCGGCAGACCCATGTCCAGCAGGATCACGTCCGGAAGGGCGCCCGCGGCGATCCTCAGCGCCGCGACACCGCCGGTCGCCGCGGCCACGTCATGGTTGCGTGCCTTCAGATTGATCGTGAGAGTCCGGACCAACCCGGGATCGTCCTCGACCACGAGCACCTGGCTCATCGACGTGCGGCCTTTCTGTTCCAGGAAACGTGCCCGTGCGGATGTTCGCTCCTGGGTGGCGAACGAACTCCCGGACGCTTGGAGAGAATCACCTCTCGGCCACGACGCGGCTTCCGTTGACGACGCCCTGACGGGGCCATGCACCGTCTTGACGCATCTCCTCCACCCGGTCGGCCCACGGGGAGGGGGAAGACACCCGGCGTACGGCTCCTCACATGCCGGCGGTTCCCTGCGTACCGACGCCGTACGGTGTCCGCGCCGCCGTCGTTCCCGCCGGTTCCGCGACGGGCAGGGAGACGACCATCGTCAGGCCGCCGCCCGGGGTGTCCTCCGGGGTGAGGGTGCCCGCCATGGCCTCGGTGAGGCCGCGGGACAGGGCGAGCCCGAGGCCGACGCCGGTGGTGTTGTCGGTGTCGCCCAGCCGCTGGAACGGTTCGAAGACCCGTTCCCGGTCGGTGGGCGGAAGGCCCGGGCCGCGATCGACGACGCGCACTTCGACGCGGTCGGCGAGCGCGCTCGCGGTGACCATCACCGGGGTTCCCGGTGGGGCGAAGCGCGCGGCGTTGCCGATGAGGTTGGCGATGACGCGTTCGAGGAGGGGCGGGTCGGCGAGGAGCAGCGGGATCGCCTCCACGCCGTGGAGCACGGGCGGTGCCGCGTCCGGAGGCAGCGAGTCCAGGGCGGACGGCAGGACCTCCTCCAGACTCGTGGCCCGAAGATTCAAGGTGAGCGCTCCGGCCTGGAGCCGGCTCATGTCCAGCAGATTGTCGATGAGCCGGCTGAGGCGCGCCATGGACTCGTCCGCGGTCGCGAGCAGTTCCCCCCGCTCCTCGTCCGTGAAATGGACATCGGGGCTGCGGAGGGAGCCGACCGCCGCCCAGCCCGCGGCCAGGGGGGTGCGCAGGTCATGGCTGACGGCCGCGAGCAGTGCGGTGCGCATCCGGTCGGCGGCCTTGACCGGTTCGACCTCGGCGGCGGCCTCGGCGAGCCGGGCCCGCTCGACGGCCGCGGAGACATGAGCCGCGAACGCGGCGAGGACCCGGCGTTCGGAGGACGGCAGGGCGCGGCCCCGCAGGACGAGGTGGAGGCCGGGGCCCACGGGTACCTGGGTCGCGGCGGGGTCGTCCGCCGGCTGCTCCACGAGTTCGGCGGAGTCCATCGCGAAGGTCTCCCGCGTACGGGCCAGGAGTGCCGGAATCGCCTGGTCGCCCCGTACGACGTCGCCGGTGAGGGAGGAGAGCGTCTCCGCCTCGGCCGTGGCGGCGGCGGCGCGCCGGGACATTCTGAGGGACCGGTCCACGATCGCGGCCACCGTGCCCGCGACCAAGCCGAAGACGAGGAGGGCGAGCAGGTTGTCGGGGTCGCTGAAGCTGAACTCGCCGATCGGCGGTATGAACCAGTAGTTGAGCAGCAGGGACGCGGTCACCGCGGCGACGAGCGCGGAGGCGACCCCGCCGATGGAGGCCACGCCCACCACGGTCACCTGGAACAGCAGCGCTTCGCTCGTCAGGTTGAAGGTGCCCCGGGTGCGGTCGAGGAGGAGCGTGAGCAGAACGGGCAGGACGAGGCCCGCCACGGGCCCGGCGACGAGTCGGGAGGTCGGCAGGGTCCGGCGGCGGGAGGGCAGCAGCCGGCCGCGCCCGGCCCGCTCGTGGGTGACGATGTGGACGTCGATGTCGGAGGAGAGCGCGACCGTCGTCTCGCCGATGCCCCGGCCGGTGAGGAAGCGTTCGAGCCGGCCGCGCCGACTCGTCCCCAGGACCAGCTGGGTGGCGTTCTCGGCGCGTGCGAACTCCACCAGCGCGGTGGCCACGTCGTCGCCCACGACCGTGTGGTAGGTGCCGCCCACGCTCTCGGCCAGGCGCCGCTGCCGGGCGAGCGCGGAGTGCGAGGCGCCCGCGGCGAGACCGTCGCTGCGGACGACGTGTACGGCGAGCAGGGCGCCGCCCTGGGCCGCGCGGTCGGCGATCCGGGCGGCGCGGCGGATCAGCGTCTCGCCCTCCGGCCCGCCGGTCAGCGCCACCACGACCCGCTCGCGGGTCTCCCACACCCTGCCGATGCCGTGCTCGGAGCGGTACTTCCGCAGGGCCTCGTCCACGCGGTCGGCGGTCCAGAACAGGGCCAGTTCGCGCAGTGCGGTGAGGTTGCCCGGCAGGAAGTAGTTGGCGAGCGCGGCGTCGATCTTCTCGGGCGGGCAGACGTTGCCGTGGGCCATCCTGCGGCGTAGTGCCTCCGGAGGGATGTCCACGAGCTCGATCTGGTCGGCCCGGCGTACGACGTCGTCGGGCACCGTCTCCAGCTGCGGAACGTTGGTGATCTTCACGACGACGTCGTTGAGGGATTCGAGGTGTTGGATGTTGACGGTGGCGACGACGTCGATGCCGGCGGCCAGCAGCTCCTGCACGTCCTGCCAGCGCTTGGCGTTGCGGCAGCCCGGAACGTTGGAATGGGCGAGCTCGTCGACCATGACGACGTCCGGGCGGCGGCGCAGCACGGCGTCGAGGTCGAGCTCGGGATACGTACTGCCGCGGTACTCCCGTCGGGATCGTTCCAGTACCTCCAGGCCGTCCAGCATCGCCTCAGTGTGGGGCCGGCCGTGGCACTCCACGTATCCGACGACCACGTCCGTGCCACGTGCGGCCCGGCGCCGGCCCTCGTCCAGCATGCGGTATGTCTTCCCGACGCCGGGTGCGGCGCCGAGAAAGACCTTGAGCGTTCCCGGGCGCCTCGCGGGCAGAGGCGAGACGGCCGGGGCTTCTTCGTGCTTCAGAACTTCTCCGGGCGGATCAGGGCGGCCACCAGGTAGCCGACCAGGCTGATGGCCACGATGAGGCCGACGACGTTCTCCACGCCCATGCACGAACAACTCCCTTTGCCCGTACGTATTTTGGAGTACGGATTCAGATACACAGAACCGCGCCTCCTCCGGGGCGCACAGTCAGCTTGACGGCTCCCTTGCGCGGTCCGGGGCGATGCTGACGCAGTCCTGACGCATCCCATACGGATAGGGTGAGGACGGGGTGCCGGGCCCGGAGGTCATCGGACTCGTCGTGCTCCGGTGCTCGCCAGTACCGACCCGGTGGCCGTGACCGCGCTCGGCAGGCGGCCGGCGCTGCCGCCGCGGGTCACCGCTCCCGACAGACCTGGGATATCGCGATACCGCACCCAAGGGCTTCCCCAGCCGGCCGCTTCCGGCCGTCGATGCACAGCTCCACGACGGGACCCTCGCCCCGGCAGTTGCGCCGTCATCTGGCGTGGCGGGAAGACACTCGCAGGAATCAGTCTTGCCCACATGCCCTCTGCGGCGGCAATGTCGATATCGTCCGAGCCGGGAGTCTCAATCGCCACCCATCAAGGCGGCACTCCGTCCTGATACGCCATCACGGAAGTCAGGAACAGAACAGACAGGAGACGCTTCCAGTCGCCACGCAGCGCCAAGGTCATCTACCTCGGGAACGCCACCTGATCTGCGAAGACACAAGTCAAAGGCCCTTCCGCCAGAAGCACAAGGAGACACCCATGAGGATGCTGATCAACGTCCCCTAGTTTGGTGCGGCCGCAGGTCAGGGCCATGCTGTGGAGCCGTTGGTCAGCAAACTCCCAGCATGAGTCAGGAGCGGTGTACGTGGCGACCAAACTCATCCGTGGGATGGGCAGTTTCTTCAAGACCTGCAGCTGCAAACGGCAGGGCGGATGCGCACACCCCTACGCTATCCGGTTCCGCGACGGAACGGGGCGGCAGTGCGAGGAGACGGGCTACCCGACACAGGGCGACGCCCTCGACCGTCTCACGCAGGTCTACAGGGAGAAGCGCAGCACTCCCGTGCAGCAGTCCGAGATGAAGCGCACGCTGGGCAAGCAGCGTTTCGGTGAGTACGCAGGCACCTGGCTTCCGCGTCAGCGCCACTTCGCACCCGGCACGGTACGCACGGTCAAGCAGCTGCTCGACCGCCAGCTGCTCCCGGTCCTCGAGTCCCGCCGGATCAACAGCTTCTCGCCGACCGTCATCGACGACTTCATCATGTCGATGGAGGAGCGCAAGGTCGGCCTGGCCACACAGCAGAACGCCTTCGACACCCTCAAGAAGATTCTGCGAGACGCCCACCGCAGGGGCGGGATAGCCGACGATCCCCTCCGGGGTGTTGTCCCACCGGAGTACATCCCCACTCGAATCACCATCCCCTCCGTGGAGGAGATCCACGCCCTCAAGGAGGTCGCTTCCAAATCGCTCGTCGTCGTCATAGACCTGATGTCCGGGTGTGGGCATCGGAACGGCGAGGCGTTCGCAGCCAGCCTCGAAGGGATGGTCGCTGACGACGTGTACCGCATCACCGAGCAGATCGAAGGGAGGACTCGCCAGCGCGCCCCGCTCAAGCACCGCAAGGCCGGCGACTTCCGCGAAGTCCCCATGCCGGCCACGGTCCGGGAGTCCCTCCTCCGGTACGCGCACGACGTCGGCACAGACCAGAACGGCTTTCTGCTGCGCACTCAGCGCAGCCCACACTGGGCGTACACGACGCTCGACTATCAGTGGAGTGCCTCCAGGAGGCGGGCTGGCATCACACGGAAGCTGAACCCGTACTCCCTGCGCCACTTCTTCGCCTCGAACTGCCTGTCCAAGGGAATCCCCATCACCGACGTGGCCGAGTGGATGGGGCACTCGAACATCAACATGACGTACCGCATGTACCGCCATCTGATGCCGGCATCCATCGGTCGCGCAGCCAAGGTCCTTGAGGACGGGCTCTAACGGGAAAAACCGGGGGCCGCGTTGCCACCCGGCCCCTTCTTCATGAAACCTTCTGTTGCTGCGCCCATCGTTCGAGGTCCTCGACCTTGAACTTAAGCCGCCCCCCGAAGTAGTAGCGAGGAAGGCCATGCCTCCGCGAATCGCGATACATCCACCGCTGAGACATACCCAGACCCTCCCCTGCGGGCCAGGCCTCGAACGGCCCGCTGCCCTGCTGTCGGCGATGCGGAAGCTGATGTCCACCGAGGCGCGCAGCCTGTGCCGCACGGGCGGTCCGCTCGACGGCCACGCGGAGTGGATCGCTGCGTTCGAACGGGCGGGCACGACCCTCGCCTACCTGGCCGCGCAGGGCGAGCTGACCCGCGGCCTGCGCGCCGTCATAGCCCACCACGTGATCTTTCACGCCAACCGTGCCGGCCTGCCCTCCGCAGAGCAGCACACCCTGTTCCCCATCGCACGAGAGGTAGTCATGGGATCGAGTGACAACACCGCGTCCGCCAAGGCGAGCAGCTCCGCCGCCGAAAGCGTCAGCGCGGTGAACACCGACACGCTCACCACACCCAACGCCGAGGCCGCGCGCTGCGCAACGCCCTGGTCGACCAGATCAAGGCCGAGGGCCACGCCCGGACCCCCGAGGTCGAAAACGCCCTACGTACCGTCCCGCGGCACCGGTTCGTCCCCGACGCGCCGCTCCCCGACGCCTACGCCAACGCGCCGGTGAACATCAAGTACGACCCCGACGGCACGTCGATCTCCTGCGCCTCCCAGCCCAGCGTCGTCGCTCTCATGCTGGACCAGCTCCAGGCCCAGCCCGGCGAGCGCATCCTCGAACTCGGCGCCGGCACCGGCTACAACGCCGCCCTCATCGGCCACCTCGTCGGACCCGACGGGCACGTCACCACCATCGACGTCGACGACGACCTGGTCGAAGGCGCCCGCACCCACCTCGCCGACGCCGGCTTCACCAACGTCGAGGCCCTGACCCGCGACGGAGCCCTCGGCCACGCCGAGGGAGCACCGTACGACCGGATCATCGCCACGGTCGGCGCACACGGCATCCCCCGCCCCTGGCTCGACCAGCTCGCCCCCGGTGGCCGGCTCGTCACCCCGCAGCGGCTCAAGGGCAGCGTCTCGCGCTCCATCGTCTACCAGGAGCGCGACGGCCGCTGGATCTCGTCCGGCTCGCAGATGAACACCTTCATGCCGCTGCGACGCGGCATCGCCGACGACGACCGCCGCCTCATTCCCCTCTCCACGCAGAGCACCGTGCGCCTCCAGGCCCCCGCCGGGCAGCGATCGACGCCGACGCCCTCGCCGGCTTCCTGGAACAGCCCCGGATCGAGGAGTGGACCGGGATGAAGGTCCGCGCCATGGAGAGCCCGGAGTGGATGGAGCTGTTCGTCTCCTGCTCCGTGCCCTCCGGCCTGATCCGGATGCTGTTCCCGCAGAACGCCAAGGGCACCGTCCTCACCGACGACCCCTACCCGTCGGCCACGGCCGCCGTGGACAAGGGCGCGCTCACCTACCTGGCCCGGCGCCTGCTGGACGAGAAGACGCCCGAGGGCGGCAAGCTCTGGGAGTTCGGCGTCATCGGCCACGGCCCCGGCAGCGACGAGCTGGTCTCCAAGGTGGCCGACGCCATCCGTACCTGGGACCGCGAGTACCGCGGCCGGGAAGCCACGTTCGAGCTCCTTCCGCTCGACGGGCCCCCGGTCGAGCAGCGGCCCGGTGTGTTCGTCCTCGACACACCGCTGAACCTCGTCCTCGTCGCCTGGCAGCAGACCGCGGTGCGGGGCCCGCCACCCGGCGGCGGGCCCCGTCATGCTCCCTCGTACCGTTCCCGCTAGGGAGATCTCATCGACCCGTACGACCCCATAGCCCAGCGCTTCCCCCTCCTCTCCGGCTTCCGCCCCGCCTGTCGGCCCCTCCCGCAACGCATCCGCGCCCTGGTCGAACTCTCCACCATCGCCGAAGCGAAGGCGGACCAGGGCCTGGCGTCCGCGGTCTACAACCAGGCGGCGCTCCTCGCCTCAGACCTCGGCCTCCCTGACCTCGCACGAAAGTGGTGCCACCAGCACGCCGCCGCCT
Source organism: Streptomyces sp. NPDC056480 (assembly GCF_042795405.1). NCBI lineage: Bacteria > Bacillati > Actinomycetota > Actinomycetes > Kitasatosporales > Streptomycetaceae > Streptomyces > Streptomyces sp. NPDC056480. The sequence goes on from NZ_JBHTSA010000043.1 coordinate 12,734, forward strand.
ACCTCCACGCCGCGCCCCTCCCCGGCATGACCGCCATCCGGGCCCTCGAACCGGTGGTCAACCTCGCCCGCCTCCAGATCCGCGCCGGCAACACCAACGACGGCCGCCATCGCCTCCTCGCCCTCTTCGACACCGTCATCAACGCCACCGCCGCCCAGTTCGAAGACGTCCGCATCCCCGCAGACCTGACCACCAGCAACGCCGACCGCGACGAGGTACGTGTCTGGCTATGGCGGGTGATCCTGGCCGACGGCACCCGCACCCTCACCGCCGCCGGCCGCTGGAGTGAAGCCCTGGCCCACATCGAAAAGCACAACGGCATCGGACTGCGAATGCTGGACGGTCGACAGGTCGCCGTACTCGCCGCCCTCAGCAGCGATCCGGGCCACGCCGTCGACCTCGTCGCCCAGACGACTCCCGGCGAGCCCTGGGAGAACGCCATCACCTCCTGCCTGACAGTGATGTGCCACCGAGCCGTGCACCGTCCCGTCGACGGCCTGCTCGCCGAACTGGCGGAGACCTACATACAGCTCGAACCCGAGATCGGCATGACCGTCTTCGACACTCGGCTCGGGCTGACCGTCCTGGACCTCTACGACCAACCCGACAGCCACGCGGCGCACCGTGTCGCCGAGGAGCTGTACAGCCGAACCATCAACTCCGCCGACGGCTACGCCGCCCGCGAGTGTCTGATGAACGCCCGCTTCATGGCTCTGGTGCCCCTCGAGGAGGAGAGGCACGCACGCGATCTTCTTCACGCGTGTGCATTGGAGAGCGGTGAACTGTCCACGTCCTCGGCTGCCCGACTGGGGCGAGCTCTTTGGGTCAGCAACAGAGTGATTCGGAGAAGCATGGCTCGACCGCGCTAACGAGTTCGTGCACGGCAGGCGTCGAGACGATGGCGGGGCACGGCTTCCCATGTGCCGTGCCGAGAACAGGTCCGCGTGGCCAAAGCAGACAACGCGAAGCTCTCCCGCGGCGGTTCAGCCCCGCGCGGGCGGAGCGGACTTCACGCGCACGCTCAAGCAGGGGCTCGTCGACGGTTCAGCCCCGCGTGGGCAGAGCGGACGAGCAAACGTTCTTCGTCAGGCCGTACGGCCACGGTTCAGCTCCGCGCGGGCGGAGCGGACATGGACGCGGGATACCTCAGCGTCAACCTGCTCGGTGCAGCCCCGCGCGGGCGGAGCGGACGGGGCCGTGACGGTGGCGTTCTCCTGCGCGTCCGGTTCAGCCCCGCGTAGGCGGAGCGGAGATGGCCCGGATCCGATCCATCAAACCGGACTTCAGTTCAGCCCCGCGCAGGCAGAGCGAACTAGTACCGATCCCGCTCGGTTGCGACCGCCCACGGTTCAGCCCCGCGCAGGCGGAGCGGACGTACGCGTGCCGCCGGCCCTGTCGGCGAGGGACGGTTCAGCCCCGCGCGGGCGGAGCGGACCCGTACGAGGTGCGGTAAATCTACGGCTCAGTCCCGCGCGGGTGGAGCTGACGCGGCCCAGACCAGAACCTTTCCGGATGATGCTGGGTTCAGCCCTGCGGAGGCGGAGCGGACTCCGAGCCGGCCGTAGCAGGTGGCGCGCTGCATGGTTCAGCTCCGCGCGGACGGAGCGACCCCCTCGATCATCGCTTTCGGATGCGCGGTCTGCGGTTCAGCCCCGCGAGGGCGGCGCCGACCGCGCTGTGGCGTGGGCCTGGATCCAGCTGGACGGTTCAGTCCCGCGTGGGCGGGGCGGACTCCGCCGTGGCCGGCTGGGCACCCGTGTAGATCGGTTCAGCCCCGCGCGGGGAGGGCGGACGCGGGGAGGGCGATCATCGCGCTGTCGTCGGCGGTTCAGCCCCGCGCGGGCGGAGCAGACAACGTGTGAGTTCGGGCGAGCTGGAGATCAGTCGGTTCAGCCACGCGTGGGCAGAGCGGACAGGACGTTGCGGGTGATGCCCTGATGTCGCAGCAGTTCAGCCCCGCGCGGGCGGAGCGGACGGCCGGACATCGTACGGCCGAAGACAGATTGTCGGTTTGGCCCCGCGCAGGCAGGGCGGGCCCACGCATGGGTTCGCTCATCCGCGCACTCATCGGTTCAGCCCCGCGTCGGCAAGGCGAACCGCTGGCACATCAAGGATCTCGTTTCCACTGCCAGTTCAGCCCCGCACAAACGGAGCGGACGGAGAGAACGCAACCGGCGCCGTCGTGAACAACAGTTCAGCCCCGCGCAGGCGGAGCGGAGAAGCCCTCGACCGCAGCAATGGCCTTGGTCAGCGGTTCAGCCCCGCGCGGGCGGGGCAGACGACACCGGGGTGCCGTGCTTCGGCGGGTCGGCCGGTTCAGTCCCGCGCAGGCGGAGCGGACACCTTCAACCTCACGACCGAAGGCACAGACTATGGTTCAGCCCCGCGCGGGCGGAGCAGACAACGCGATGGCCTTGGCCACCTGCCGCATCTGCGGTTCAGCCCCGCGCGGGCGGAGCAGACGCCCTCTTCACCGAGGAGGGCTACGCGCCGATCGGTTCAGCCCCGCGCAGGCGAAGCGGACGCGGGGCTGAACGACTCCGCCCGATCGGCATGCACGGTTCAGCCCCGCGCGGGCGGAGCAGACGCGGGCGTTTTGGTCGAAGACTACTGCCAAGACGGTTCAGTCCCGCGTCGGCAAGGCGGACGGCTGGCACATCAAAGACGTGGTCTCCACTGCCGGTTCAGCCCCGTGCGGGCGGAGCAGACGCCGGCGTCTCGACGGTGAGAGCGCCCTCGGACGGCCCAGCCTCGCGCGGGCGGAGCGGACGGCGTCTCGCCCCTCGCCGTCACGAAGTGGGACGGTTCAGCCCCGCGTGGGCGGAGCGGACATCCCGGGGCGGGTGCCGATCTTGATCAGGTACGGTTCAGCCCCGCGCGGGTGGAGCGGACGCGCTATAGCCCTGCTTGACGTACTCGCAGGTCGGTTCAGCCCCGCGTGGGCGGAGCGGACCCGCCTGCTCGACGAGCGGGCGCTCGACGTGCGGTTCAGCCCCGCGCGGGTGGGGCGGTCATCAGCCACTGGGCGATGATGCCCGATGGCAGCGGTTCAGCTCCGCGCGGACGGAGCGGACGCCGCGACCGAACTGGACGGCCGTCGTAGGACCGGTTCAGCTCCGCGCGGGCAGAGCGGACTTCGCACGTACACGTCTGGAGGGCCGAGCGGCCGGTTCAGCCCCGCGCGGGCGGGGCGGACACGACCGGCATCGCCCGATGCCGTCCGGCCGGCGGTTCAGCCCCGCGCGGGCGGAGCGAACGTGTCGGGGTTGAAGATCACCAGCCGCGTCTTCGGTCCAGCCCCGCGCGGGCGAAGCGGACATCTGGCCGTCCGTGCCGATCGGGATCGCGTACGGTTCAGCTCCGCGCGGGCGGAGCGGACGAGGCCCTGGCAGTCGCGGCCTACGTCGTGATCGGTTCAGCCTCGCGCGGGCAGAGCGGACGCGTTCAACGACCTGAACCTGCTCGGCGCGATCGGTTCCGCCCCGCGCGGGCGGGGCGGACACACTGGGGTCGGCCAGGAGCTGGATTTTAGTCTGGTTCAGCTCCGCTCGGGCAGAGCGGACCAGTAGCCGCGGCCGCCGCGCCACTGCTTGGTCGGTTCAGCACCGCGCGGGCGGAGCAGACGGATCCAGGCCATGTCAGCGGCCCTGGAATGCCGCTCAGCCCCGCGTGGGCGGAGCAGACTTCATCGGCGATGAGCCGACGCTCCACCCCGACGGTTCAGCCCCGCGCAGGCGGAGCGGACTCCGGGGCGGACCTACGGTAGTACTCATGCGTCGGTTCAGCCTCGCGCGGGCGGAGCGAACCCGGCGATGATCGCCCGCACCTTGTCCTGGATCAGTTCAGCCCCGCGCGGGCGGAGCGGACGAGATCGAGGGCCTGCAGAACAAGATCCGCAACGGTTCGGCCCCGCGCGGGCAGGGCGGACTCGAGCTGCGAGATCTCCGCCCGGATCGCGTCCGGTTCAGCCCCGCGTAGGCGGGGCAGGCGCCGTCGTCATCCCCCGCAAATTCCTCACCCGCGGTTCAGCTCCGCGCGGGCGAGGCGGAGATCAGCCGCTGGGCGGTGATGCCCGATGGCAGCGGGTCAGCCCCGCATGGGCGGAGCAGACGCGGCCACGGGCCCCATCTCGACTTCGCCCGTCGGTTCAGCCCCGCGCGGGCGGAGCAGACCCCAAGACCACACCCGGCGGCATCGGCAAGAACGGTTCAGCTCCGCGCGGGCGGAGCTGACGCCAGCACCGACGTCGTCACCGACCTGCTCATCGGTTCAGCCCCACGCAGGCGAAGCGAACGCAGGCCGTGGCCCGGCCTCCTTCATCATGGGCGGTTCAGCCCCGCGCGGGCGGAGTGAACACGGCCTTGACGCCGTTGTGGGTGGCCGGTTCAGCTCCGCGTGGGCGGAGCGGACTCCCTACGCGGCCATGCACATTTTACCGACCACCGGTTCAGCCCCGCGTGGGCAGGGCGGACGGCGGCCTCGTCTGCCGCGAGAACTTCCTGCACGGTTCAGCCCCGCGCGGGCGGAGCGGACGCTCTGCGACCTGCGATTTTCTAGGAGATTTGCGATTTCTTTACCTAGGCCGAGGATGAGCAGCGGGGGGTGTCCGTAGCGTCACGCTGCCGGCCTGCCTGCCTGCCGGTTGCCCGGGGCTTGTCATCGCAGGCGTGCCAAGGGCCTGGGGGCAACGAGCCGGGCATTGTCAGACCCCTCTCCTAGGGTGGGCCGAGCAACGGTGATCCCGTCGCATCGACTGTTGGCCATGGGTTGGCTTATCGCCGGGCGGCATCTTGATCTCCGGGCGATCGGCAAGCCGGATCGTTGAACAGGACTCCTAATGCGTGCTTCTGACGAGCCTTTAGTTGAAGAAGGGGGAGGCGTGCCCAATGCTGAGGACATCCGTTACCCGCAGGTACGGGTGCGGGTCCGGTCCGATGCCGATCCCGTCGCGCTCGCCGAGCTGATCCCCGGCATGGCCCCGGGGGCCACGGTGACGGTGCCGTTACCGAAACTCGTCGCGGGTCTGCACCTCCTCGATACATACGTACCGGCCAACGTGGCGGCCGAGGCAGCGATCCGGCGTCTGGTGGCTGCGTTCGTCGCCCGGATCGGGGGCCTGGATCACGGCACGCAGGAGGAGTGGGAGGACCGGCTCGACGAGCTGCTGGGTGCCGGCCGTCTCGATTCGGCCGCGGTGAAGAGCTACTTCAGCCGGTTCGTGTTCGATCTCGCCGATCCGGTACGGCCGTTCCTGCAGCATCCCGCGCTGGCCGCGGAGTGTTCGAAGTCGGCGTCGCCCGGCAAGTTGCATTTCGATCGGGCGGCGGGGAACAACGCTCCGTGGTGGGACCACACCCCGCAGGATGTGCCGATGGACCTGGTCACTGCGTTCGAGGGGATCGTGCTGTGGCGGGGGTACGGGTCCTGTGGCACCGGCGCGCAGCGTAATCACCGCGGGAAGAACACCAAGACGATGAAGGCCGGTCCCTACCGGAGCCTGGTCTCGTATTTCCCCGAATGCCGAAACCTGTTCCTGTCAGCGCTCCTGTCATGCCCGCCTCCGGCTGTTTGGCCGACGGGAACTGGGGAGGACTTGGCGCCGTGGGAAGCGGACGCGCCAGCCGATCCGATGGCCCCGATGGTTCCGGCCGGCCCGGTCGGACTGCTCACCGGCCGCGCCGCGCACCACATCCTGGCCAACGTCACAGACGGCCAGATCTCGGGGTGCTGGGTGGCCTGGGGCACGCTCGCTGACCTACCGGCTGCCCGCGACCCGTTCGTCCTCGACCGGGAGAAAGGCGGCGCGGTCCGAGGTAGTCATCGGCGCGGGCTGCTGCGGGACTTCGACGCGCTGATCGCAGCCAGTGACCCGTCGGTGAAGGCCCCCGCAGGCGTGCACCGGCCCGCGTGGATCGACGTCTACGCTCAGCTGCCCGCCGAACAGCTGGAGGGTCTGGGGCCGGTGCGGGTGCGTGCTGTCGGCTATGACCAGGACAAGCGCGAGATGGGCGACTCGATCGCCTACACGGCCACCACCCCGGAGACCCTGGCGTCGTGTCTGCCTGGCCTTCAGCCGCAGCGAGCCCGGATCGTCGCGGTCGGCCGTCAGGACTGCGAACGCGCTGAACAGCACCTTACAGAGCAGCTGCGCAGGGCCTGGCGCAAGCTGGACCCCGGCGCGAAGTCCTCCCCCTGGGGGGAGCAGGCGCAGACCCAGTTCTGGGACCGCGCCGACCGGGTGTTCTGGGAAGCGGTGCGTACCGTCACCGACCCAGCCGGGGCACTGGCCAGGATGACGCTGGACCTCTACGACGAGGTGACCGCCGACGTGGCGACCAGCCCCGAGGGGTTTCTGCCCGTGGCCGAGCATCGTAAGTGGCTGCGCATCGGCCTTGCTCCGCGCAACGGCCGTATCCCGGAGGTCTCCAAGAGCCGGGGCAAAGGGACAGCGAGTGGATCTTGAACCGGTAATCGCCCCGCTGAGTCCCCTTCTCTCGACCAACTGCCGGCGGGCCCGTCGCCGAACTTCGAAGGAATCTTGATGACCACCACCACGCCCGAGGCCGACAGCGGGCAGGAGCCCGGCCGCAGCTCGTTCATGCGTGTCGTCCGCACCGCCTGCGCCTCTCCGGCCGGGCGTGCTGACCTGCGCCGGGGCCTGAACATCGTCCTGGCCGACCTCGAGCACCCCACGGGTGAGAGCGGCGAGTCCCGCTGGCCTCTCTACAACCACCTCATGGCGGCCGGCTACCGGCCGCCTGCCACCGCCGCCGCAGAGATCCCCTATCTGCTCGTCGCCGCGCTCTACGCCACCCACGACGCGCCCAACCCTCGTACGGCCGAGACGTCCGCACCACCGGCGTACACGCCGTTCAAGCCCTGGCACAACCTCGGCTGGTCGTTCGCGACCGCCTGCCACCGAGGCGTCATGACTCGCGACAACGCAGCCGGCACCCTCGGCTACCTCGCCGAGCTCGACCAGACCACCCTCATGCGGGAAATCCCCGCCGTGGTGGGACGCCTGCGGTCCGCGCAGGTCCGCATCGCCTGGCCTCCACTCCTGGCGGACTTCCTGCGCTGGCCCCGCCAGCCCGCGCAGGTCCGCCTCGATTGGGCCCGCAGCTTCCACAACACCAACAGCGAGGAGACCCCCAAGTGACCGGCATCAGCCTGCCCCGCGCCATCCACCTGGACCTCATGCAGATCCAGTCGGCCCCGTACGCGTCCGCCAACCGTGACCGCAACGGCTCCCCGAAAACCGCCCTGTACGGCGGCGTGCTGCGTGGCCGCGAGTCGGCGCAGCATCAGAAGTACCACCAGCGCGACATCGTTCAGGACATGCTCGGGGCCAAGGCATTCCGGACCCGGGCCACCACCCTGACCGCGACGGAGCAGCTCACCGGCCGCGGCTGGGACCGGACCGAAGCCCTCACGGCCGTCCAGATGCTCCTGCTGTCCACCCAGGTCAAGGGGCTCGGCATCGCCGACAACGGTGGCACGAACGTGCTGCTGTTCCTGCCGGAGACGGCGATCACCGAGCTCATCGAGCTCGTCGACCGCAACCGTGACGCCTTCGCCCCCTTCATCGCACAGGCCCACGCCGACCTCGACAAGGAAACGAAGAAGAAAGCCACCACATCCCGGAAGGCGAAGGCCGCCACGGACACGGCCGACACCGAGCCGGCGCCCGAAGACGACAGCGAGGCGGAGGACAAGAACCGCACGGCGATCCTCACCGCACAGGCCAAGAAGATCATCGACAGGAAGGACGGATTCCTCACCAAGGACGACGTCCTGTCCCTCCTGCGCAGCCGCAACGCGATCGTCGCCGCGTACGGGCGGATGCTCGCCAACGAGCCCGGCTCGATCGTCGAGGCTGCCATCCAGACCGCACACGCCCTGTCCACGCATGCGATCACCACCCAGATCGACTCCTTCACCGCCGTGGACGACATGCTGAAGGAACTCGGCGAGGAATCCGGCGCCGGCCACCTCGGCGAGCAGCGGTACAACAGCGCGACCCTCTTCAAGTACTCCACCCTCAACATCACCAAGCTGACCGGAAACCTCGACGGCGACCACGCCACCGTCCGCGACGTCACCGAGGCGTTCCTTCGCGCGGCCAGCGCACATCGCAACGTCGGCAAGGTCTCCGGCACCGCCCCGCACACACTGCCCCACCTGCTGTATGCGGCGGTGCGCACCGACCGGCCCGTGAACCTGGCCGGGGCGTTCGAGGAGCCGGTAGCCGCCACCGCAACCGGCGGCTATCTCACGGCGAGCATGGGTCGTCTCGACGCACACGCCGGTGCCCATCACCGCTTCCTCGGCCTTGACCGGCTTGCCGGGCACACGCACGTGACCCTCTCCGACCAGGAGTTCACCCACCTCGGCGAGCGGGCCGGCAGCCTGGACGAGTTCGTGGCCACCACCCTCGCCGTGATCGACAAGGCCCTCGGATGAACGACGGCCTGATCCTCCACCTGTCCGGGGCGCTGCAGGCGTGGGGCGGCCCCGCCCAGGCGAACGTACGCCCCACCTATCGGCTGCCGACCCGCTCCGCGCTCACCGGACTGATCGCCTGCTGCCTCGGACGGGAACGCGATGCCGACAACACCGACCTCGACCAGTTGGCCTACACCATCCGTGTCGACCGGCCCGGGAGCATCCTGTCCGACTTCCACACCGTCGGCGGCAACCACGACCCCCTGTTCGGACTGAACACGGCGGACGGCGGAACCCGTGACGCTCCGATCGTCTCCACCCGCTACTACCTCGCGGACGCCGCGTTCACCGTCGCCGTCACCGGCCCCTCCACCGTCCTCGATCACGCCGCGGAGGCCCTCACCCGCCCTGTGTGGGCCCCCTACCTCGGGCGCCGGTCCTGCCCCCCGGACACCCCCGTGCTGCTGACCCGCAGCGCCAGCGCCATCGACGATCTCGACCAGATCCCCCTGCACCGGCCCATCCACCACGCCGAGCCTGTCACGTTCGCCTACGACCGCGAACCCGCTCCCGGCGCCTCGGACAGCGGCCAGCACAACGACCGGCCCGTACGGGGCCACCGCAGGGCCTGGACGCCCCGCCCCGTCTGGGAGCAGCAGCGCGTCATCCCCGCCCGCAACGGCGGTCTCGGCACCGCCTGGCTCACCGCCCTCGCCGACCATCTCGGCATCCCCGCCAGCGTCCAGGAGGACCCGCGATGACCACCAGCACCGACACCAGCCAGCTCGCCCTCGCCCAGATCCAGCTCAATCCCGCCTCCCGCGCCGTCCACCGCGACCTCGCCGACCCCGGCAACATGCACCGCACCGTGATGAACCTGATCGACCGCGACCGGGACAACCCCACCGCACGGCGCGACGCCAACCTGCTCTACCGCACCGAACGCAACCCGGTCGGCGCGGCCCTCCTCGTCCAGGCCACCGTTCCCCTCCACCTCGACCGGCTCCCCGACGACTACGCCCTCATCTGCGCCCAGCGCGACGCCACGCCCGTCCTCCACTGGATCACCGCCGGCCGAACCGTCCGCTACCGCATCCACGGCAACCCCGACACCTGCGTCCGCGACCCCAAAGCCCTCCAGAAGGAAGCCGACCGCCGCGCCGAATCCGCGGTCAAAGCCGGCAAGTCGTACGCAGAAGCCACCAAGATCAGGGACGAGTTCCTGGCGCGCGTCGCCCGGAATGCCGCCAAGCGACGCGGCATCACTCTGCCTGCCACCAGCGACAACATCAACGCCTGGTGGACACGGACCGCCGAAGCCAACGGACTCCGCCTCGAACTCGTCATCGACTCCCCACTCCCCCGAATCAACGCCGCCCGCAGCAGCGGGCGCGCCGTCACTCTCGGCGCGACCGCGTTCGACGGCATCGCAACCATCGCCGACCCCGATGCCGTCCGCGCCGCCGTCACCAACGGCATCGGCAAGGGCCAGGCCTACGGCCTCGGACTCCTCTCGCTCGCACCCCACACGGGGTGAAGAGAAAGCAGATCCACCAGAACCCGGCAGTTCAGGAAGGGTGCGCTCCGCCTACGCGGGGCTGAACCGGTGTGGGTCTGCAGGTAGGCCGTGGTACGGCGTGAGCTCCGCCCACGCGGGGCTGAACCGCTGGGCTACGTCCTGACGAACCAGGACATGGCGTGTGCTCCGCCCACGCGGGGCTGAACCGCGGAGGTCGGTACGCCTGCGGCCGAGGCGCGGGTGCGCTCCGCCCACTCGGGGCTGAACCGCCGACAACGCACCAGCCCAATCGGGCGGGTGCGGGGGCTCCACCCACGCGGGGCTGAACCGTCGCAGTCCACGAGCATCCGCGTCGCGATCCCGTGCGCTCCGCCCACGCGGAGCTGAACCGTACGCGGCTCCCGGCAATTTCATGCTGGAAGAGTGCGCTCCGCCCACGCGGGGCTGAACCGTACAACGCCCACGACTGCGAGTTCGAGATCGAGGTGCGCTCCGCCCGCGCGGGGCTGAACCGACCTTCCATCCGCCCACGCCGTGCCAGCCTAGGTGCGCACCGCCAACGCGGAGCCCGTGTTTGACGTCTGTGAGGAGATGCTCGTTGATGCGTCTGGATCCCCGGTTGTGGGGGAAGGAGCGGGGACTGAACAAGCCGTATCCGGCGGGCTGTCACGGCATCGACACCGCTGCGGTGATGGAGGTGCTGTGGCAGCGGTACCTGAGTGCCCGGCAACGGCGGATGCTGGCCGAGGGGTGGGGCCTGTCCGAGGAACAGGCACGTCTGTTGCACGTGTGGCTAGGGTTTCTCCATGATCTGGCGAAGATCAGCCCGGTGTTCCAGCAACAGGAGCCGGAGGCGGATGAGGTGTCCGGAACAGCCGGGTACCAGGTGACGGTGGAACGGACGCCGTATCACGACCACGGCGTACACCTGGCACTGCCCGAACTTCTCCATCGGATTCACGGCCTACCGCTGGACGGCCGACCAGCGCGCCTCATCACAGAGCAGTTGGGGCAGATCCTCGGTGGTCACCATGGCCGGTACGGGGAGCCGCTCAGCCACCGTGACGGGTCGCTGACGTGCCCGATCGTCGCGGCCCCGGGTCTTGGTGGTGAGGGGTGGGACGAGCAGCGTGGTGCGCTGGTGCGGCTGGCGGGTGAGCTGTTCGGGGTTCCGGCGTGGCCGACGCGGCGGGCGCAGGCGCCAGTGGCGGCGGTGACGACGGGGCTGGTGTCGCTCGCGGACTGGCTGGTATCACAGGTGTGGTGGCTGAAAGCGCGACAGCGTCAGCATCGTAAGAGCCGGTGGGTGGCTGGGGACTGGGCGGGGCATCTGCTGATGGCCCGACGGGCTGCCGTACGGGTGCCGGCCCGCGCGCAGCTGCTTGCGCCGAGGTGGCGTGCGATCCGTTCGTTCGCCGGAATGTTTCCGGGTCTGTCCGACCCGTATCCGTTGCAAGCCAGTATCGAGCGGGAGTTCCCCGGTCTGGTCAACGGGCCGGGCATGCTGCTGGCGACCGCAGCGCCCGGGGACGGGAAGACGGAGATCGCTCTGTTCGCCGAGCGTGTCCTCGGGCAAGCCTCGGGGACGAGCGGACTGGCGATGCTGCTGCCGACGATGGCGACTACCGACGCCATGCACCGCCGACTGGTGCGGCACGCAGAACACAACTGCCGGGGAAAGGCACCCGTCGCCCGCCTGCACTCCCTGGCCTGGCTCGACGCCGACTACACCCCAGAAGACCTCACCCCCAGCCTGGACAACCCGGCGCTGGTATCGGACTGGCTGCGCGGTGCGCACCGCGGGCTACTGACCGGGATCGCGATCGGCACGTGGGACCAGGCCGTGCGGGCCGTGCTGCCGCACAAGTACATGGCGATGCGCTGGCTGGGGCTGTCGGGGAAGACGGTCATCATCGACGAGGCGCACGCCTACGACGCGCACGGACACCATCTGACCGTAATCCTGCTGGAGTGGCTGGGACGGCTCGGCGTGCCCGTGGTGGTGTTGTCCGCGACGCTGACGAGCCGGATCGCGACGAGCCTCTTGAACGCCTACCGGCACGGCGCCGGCCATCCGCCGCTTCAGGAGGTCACGCCCACCTACCCGGGATGGACGTTCACCGACCATGCGACCGGGGAAACGACGAGCCGCGGCCCCTACCCGTCCCCGCGCGCCACCCGGCTGGACATCCGCACCCACCCTTACACGCCGACCCGGCAGGCCACTGGGGATGGCGAGCGTTCCCGCCGGATCCTCGACATCCTCCAGCCCCTGCACTCCAGCCCCAAGACCCCTGGAGCGGCTCTCATCGTGTGCAACACCGTCGCCGAGGCCCAGGCCACCGAGAGCGCCCTCCAGGACGCGTACAAGGACAGCAGCACTCTCGTGCGGATCCTCCATGCCCGCATGCCGGTCCATCAGCGGCACGGCGTCACCCGCCGCCTCGAACGCTGGACCGGCCCCGTCCGCCCCGCCCACCACCGCCCTGACGGCACCTGGATCGCGCCGACCGGCAAGCGCCCCGACCGGCCCCTAGTCGTCATCACCACCCAGGTCGCCGAGCAGTCCCTGGACGTCGACTTCGACCTCGTCATCAGCGATCTCGCCCCGTTCGCGCTGCTCGCGCAACGCGCCGGCCGCGGCCACCGGCACCAGGGCCGCACCCGCCCCCCGTACGCGCAGCAGCCGACCCTTCACGTCCTGACCCCGGTCACTCAACAGGGCAAACCGACGGTACCCGCGTACTGGGGAGAGGTGTACGACGCCAGCCTGCTGCGCCGCACCCACGAACACCTGGGAACCCTGACCGGGCCGGTTGCCGTACCCGAAGATCTCCAGCATCACGTCGACGCCGTCTACAGCGACACCTACACCGCCGACGACGACCTACGGCGCTTGGCTGACGACAACGCCAAGCAGGCCATGGCCGACCTCGCCGCCATACGCCGGCACCGGACCGGAACAGACCTGCACCCGCTGACGAATTCCACACTCAGCAGCGAGTTCCTGACCACCCGCCTGGGCGACCCCAGCATCCGCGTACTACCTGTATGGACCGACCCGGACGGCAGCCGCTGGCTCCACCCGTCCCAGCGTACGAACCGCACTCGGCTTCCTCGGCGAGTGAAGCCGGGAGATCGGGACATGATCCGCCGTCTCATGCGACGCACAATCCCCATCCGGCAGCAATGGATCACCACGAACGGCACATCGGTCATCGACCCCACCACTGAGATCCCAACCGGTTGGAAGAAGACACCAGCCCTCCGAGACACCGCGCTCCTGCCCCACGCCGCGACCACCGGCACGTATACGAACGGCCAGAGAATCACCTATCTCGATCCCACCACCGGGCTCACCAGGGCATAGATGTGCGACTGCCACAGCTTGATTACAGCGGGGCCTGGGGCTTCTGCTTGAGGCGCTCATAGGGCGTCTGTCCGCCCTGGAGGCGGTGGTAGTTGTAGGAGAACAGAGCGCGCAGCACTTTGGACTCCTCTGAGACGGCTCCCTGCCTGCTTTCTGCAGGTCAAGGGTGCCCTCGACCTTACACGGGACGCCCCGTCCGATGTTTGTGAGGAGCATTGCTCCGGTCGGACGGGACGGCTTTCCACCTGGGGTTTCGCGCCGCACCGGCGCTTGTGGGGACGATCAAACCGGAACGCGCAGGGACTCATGCTGGCCGAATGCTGACTTACCTGATGAGCCATCAAACATGATCGCGAGGATGCAGGGCGTCTGCGCAGTCAAACGGCCGAGGCCAAGCACACCGCCACGATGCGGGCGGTCGAGTATGAGCCGCTGGAGCCCTATCCCGGGAGCGGACAGCCGTGGCGGTCCCGGCACCTGGCGTGCGGAAGCGGCGTCTCCCCGAGGCCGGCGTACCTCAGCACCGACTGGGTCGGGTGCACGGAGTGCTCGAAGGGGAGCCGCCGGGCGATCTTCCAAGAGCGCGTCGGCGGGGCCGAGCGGGCCGAGGCGGACATGCGGTCGATCTGGAGCCGCTGAAGCCGTACCGCAACAGGCAGAGACACCGTGGCGCTGCCGCTGTGCCGCGTGCGAGGCCTCGTACCCGATGCGCCGAGGGGCGGCCTGCGCCAACGCCGATGCCACATCGACCTTGTCCAGCAGCAGATGAAGGGATGAAGGTCGGCCAGGTCGGCCCGTTCGAAGCCGATGCCCGCGGGTCGCCGACATGCTCAGCGAGTTCCAGAGCTCGGAGACCGGTCGTGACGGCTTCCCGCAACCTGCCCGAACAGCGCGTCTGCGCCGGGGATAAAGGGTTCCCGCATAGGACTTGCTCCTTCCCGAGCGGCAAAGGAGGTCGGTCCAGGTGCCCGCGGAGGGGCGGACGCGAGCTGGGGAATCAATCAGAGTGCACGCCGAAGGAGGACCGGCTACCGCCCCGTTACCGACCTGCTGAATCTTCTCCGGCGGGCCGGCCGTGCCGTCCACCCAGGCAGTGAGCCTTTTCCAACCTCACGTTGAGGCGTAGTGAAGGACGAGGACGGACTTCACGAAGCCGGTGCTCCGGTTGATGCCGCAGCGGAGCTTCCGCAGGAGGCGCCAGTCCTTCAGGGCGGCCATGGCCTGCTCGCCAGCGCCCCGGATCTTGGCGTGGCTTTTGTTGCGCCGTCGCTTCCAGCGCTTGAGCCGACGCCCCCGGAAGGGGACTCGGATGTGCCATCCGGCGCCTTGGTATGTCTTGGTGCCCAGCACTTCAGTCCCGTGGCGGCGAGTGCGTCGACGATCCCGTGCTAGCGGGCAGCGGGCAGGTCTTGGGTGGAGCCGGGCAGGGCCGGGGAAGCCCACAGCAATCGGCCGAATGTGAGGACCTGAACGTTCATGCCGTGCCGTTTGTGTTTGCCCGAGTAGTACGGGGTTTCGACGGTGATCTTGTCGAGCCGCAGCAGTGTGCCGTCCAGGATGACGCAAGCCTTGGCCGTGGTGGTCTTCATAGTCTCAGCCGGGGTCGGGGCGCGGGCGCCCAGGACCTCGATGGCCTCACTCCGGGCCGCGCCCGCGACCTGACCGGTCGCTTCGGGATGCCCAACTGCCCAGTGCCGTCAAAACGGTGGCGCGCCGACAGAAGCAGAATGTAACCTCCTCTCCAATCTAGATACGAGGAGTTGCCATGGCGACGCGGGTTGACTTCAATTTCGGTGACGACGGAAGCCAGGAGAGCGTTGTGATCTCCTCCGACCAACTCGCCCGAGTGGTGCGCGCCGCACTGCAAGACAAGGTTCTGTTGTCGGAGCAGGCCGCGCCTCATGACCTGTGGCGGGACATCGCAGCCGTGACCAGACTGCTGGAAGGCCTGGAGGATTGGCGGGAGAGGGCCATCGTGGCGGTCGACGAAAGCGGCACCGTGGACCGGAGCGCCCTCGGCATCGCCGCGAGCATGGGCGCGGCAAAGCTGTACGACCTGCTGGAACGGCACGGCCGGCCACGCAACCAGGCACGGCTGACCCAGGCGGAGGTGCTGGAGAGCCGGGTGACCGGCGAGGACGGAGAGTGGGACCCAGCCCGCGTCGTCGCCACCATGAACAGCTACGGCTGGGAGACCGACGAAAAGCGGGCCCGCGCACTGCTGCGGGCGCTGACCGAGCAGGAGGTGCTGGAAAAGATTCCGAACCGAGGCGGACGCGCCGTCTACCAGGTCGTCTGCCCTCGGGACTGGCTGTACTGCCTGGACCCGGAGCGCGACACGATCGAGAACGGTCCCTCCACCCCAGCGCGGGTCGCGAGGCTGGCGCGTGAGAACTCCGGTCCGACCCAGTGGTGGCTCGGGAAGCCGCTGAAGCGGATGAGGGACGGCGACCGGCTGTGGATCTACTTCGGCGGGGTCGAAGGAAAGATCGCGGCGATGGCGCATGTGAAGTCGTCGCCGCGACCGGCACCGATCGGTTCGCAAAAGCCGTACGAGTTCGACGCCGAACTGGACCTGCAGGCGACCACGGCTCTGTCCAAGTCGCCGGTACGGCTTGAGGAGATGGACCAGAGGCACCCGCAGGCATGCGGGGAGATGAGGGCAGCTGACGTGAAGCTGGCCGAAACGCATGCCAACCTCTGACCACCCTTCCCGCTGGGCGCGCACCGCACCGCCGTGCGTGCTCAGCTCTTGAGGGCTTGCTCGATCCGCTCGAAGTTCTCAGGGCTGAAGTTGCCCCGGCTGATCTGCACGCTCCGGTTTTGTTTCGGCGTCACCACATTCGGATACGACGCCAACTCCGGCACGGCGATCTTCCAGGTGGCCGCGATGCGGCCGAGTACGATCACCGCCTCACGGGACATGGCGCGGCGCACCAGGTAGAAGGCGAAGGACTGGGAGGGCAATGTGTACGGGATCGGCCGCCACGATCGCGAATGGTAGCCGTGGAACTGCACGGCAAGGATCTGTCGGGCGAGGTCATTGTGGCTGTGCCCCTGCTTCGTCAGGCCGTTCAGGGTCCGGGACCACCACCGGAGTCCTGGATGGTCCTTGTCGGGGTGCGTCAGGAAGTGGTTGGGGGTCCCGCCGATGTTCGCGATGTGTTGCAGGGTTCGCTCGGTCACGCCGGGCCGGGCGTAGGCGGCCGGGTCTGCTTCGCTCACGCCTGGGTTGGCCAGCAGCATGACCAGGGGCGCCTGGTGGAGGCCAATGAACGGTTCCGGCGGGAGTGTCAGGTTGAGCCGGTACGGCGCATGCGAGGGGTGGGCTTGGGTGCCGGCGAGGGCTTGCAAGTGCGGTAGATCTTCAGGGACCGCATACGGTGCGTTCCTGGTCGTGCGGGTCCACGGATTGAGCACCTGATCCCCCACTATCCGCGTCGTCATGGCATGCAAGCCTACGAGCATCCTGCGAGCGGACCGTCACCGTGCCGGCCGGGCATCGGCGCAGGAAGCCCTTCCCATCTTGATCAGGTGGCGAGTTCGAGGGCAACGACGGCACGGACAGCGGCTGTGATCCGGGTGGTGCTGCAGCGGAGATTCCGCAGGAGCCGCCAAGACTTGAGGAGGGCCATGGCGCGTTCGCCGAGGATGCGGATCTTGGCATGATCGCGATTGTGGCGTCGGCGCCAGCCGCGCAGGTGCTTGCCACGGATCGGGACACGGATCGCAGGGCCGGCGCCCTGGTACGCCTTGCCGGCCCAGCACTTGATGTCGTCTGCGGCGAGGGCGGCGGGTATGCCGTGGGTCCGGGCCGCGGTCAGGTCGTATGTGGCTCCCGGCAGTGCGTCCGCGGCCCAGATCAGGCGTCCGACGGGATCGGCGAGGACTTGGACGTTCATCCCGTGGTGCTTCTTCTTCTCGGCGCAGTACGGCTGGTCGGCGGCGATGCGGTCGATTGGTAGCACGGTGCCGTCGAGGATGACGTACGCCTTCTTCCGGACGGTCGTCATAGCCTGCTCCAACGTGGGTGCGAGGGCGGCCAGCAGGTCGACGGCCTCGCGTATGTAGCGGTAGGCCGTGGCGATCCCGATGCGGAAGCCCGCGGCAAGGCGAGCGTAGGTGTCGCCGCAGCGCAGGTGGGCCAGGACGAGCAGGGCCTGCCGGCCGCAGGTCAGGCGACGCCAGCGTGAACCGATCCGACGACGGTGACCTGCGAGAAGACCGGAGAGATGCCCCAGAGTGCGGCTGGACAGATCGATGCCGGACGGGTAGACAAGCACGCGAAAGATCCTGGCGGACTGGTGATCTTGGTCGTGAACCCGTCTACCAGGAGCCTTCTTCACGCCCGCCGCCAGGGCTGCCAGCCCAACCACCCGTGAGGTTGGAGAAGGCTCAGTCAGTGCTGGACGGGGACCGGCACCGAAGAATCGCACGCGTCCGTTTGGCCAATACCTCTGGTCGCTGGTCCGGGAGGTACCCCATTGGAGGTCATCCATCTCCGCGGTACCAACGCCACCGCAGACCCGGGCGACGAATGGGCCGAGGTGCACGCCAAAATCCGGGCCATTTTGGGAACAGCGGGACCGGGTCGGCCCGTCTCAGCGGCCTGGCCTGGTGGCCCCGGCGAAGCAACTCCTGCTCGGCCTGGCGCGGGCACTGGGTGAGGCCATCGCGGTCTTCATGGTCATCGGCCGCGCCGACGACCAGCTCCCCGAGTCGCTCGGGGACGTCTTCTCCTTCCTCGTGCGCCCCGGCCAGACGCTCACCACCAAGCTGGCCGGCCCCGAGCCGACGCTCGCGGGCACCTCCGGCCCGTATTTCGCGGCCCTGTGCGGCCTCGGCATCATCCTGTTGGCCCTGGTCGCCGTCGCCACCATGTGGGGCACCCGCGGCACCACGGGACGGGTCGCGCGCGCTCCACGCGCCCGGCGGTCCTCCGCGCGGCTGCGCAATCTGAAGGACCGGATCACCGCCGTCGTCCGGCTCGGAGCCCTCCTGCTGCCGGGGGCGCTCCTCGTCGGCATGCTCGGCATCCTGCTCGCCCGCGGCGGCGCGGCACTCAACCCGGTCTTCTGGACGTGAGGTCGCCGCCGACGGCGCTGAGGATCTCGGTGAGCTCGTCGATATGGACGTAGAGGGTGTCAGCAATCTTCTCGGGGCCGAGGAAACGCGGCCCGGCGGTATAAACGACGAGCCGCCCCACTCCGGGCGGGACGGTGGCGAGTTCGGCGCGCGCTCTCTCCACGAGTGCCGCGAGGTCGTCATGGAGGGTGGCGACGACCGCGATCTCCAGCCGGTGTGAGGGGACACTGATCCGGCGTACCTCTCCGGGTTCGTCTGCCCCGTGGTCGAGGCCGAGGAGGGCGGCGAGGCGGGCGACCGTACGGCGGCGAAGCCGTGCTTGTGCTTCAAGAGGTGCCGGGTGGGCCTGGAGCAGGCTGGCAATCGCGGCAACGGCGGCTTCCAGCGCGGGCGCCGTCCTCTCCGACCCGCCTGATCCCGCGGTGTGAAGGTGGTCGGTGCCGAGTCCAGCTGCAGCGGTGACCTCTGCGTCGGTGACCACGCACTGGACTTCACCGGGATCGGGGGGCTTCCTCGGCTGCTGGGGGCCAGGACGGTGCCAGGTGCAGGATGGCGTGGTCGGTGTGGCGCAGTGCGAGCTCGAGCACGTCGCCGATTCCGAACCCGCACGCCACCACCAGGTGGTCGTCGACCGCGTCGGCGGCGTCCCGCAGGGTCCGCAGCACCATGAGCGGGTGGTCGAGCTCACCGGGGTGAACCAGGTACCGGGCGTCGCCGAGGTCGAAACGCACGCCGACGGCCATGTCGTTCGGGAGGCGGTCAGTGATGATGGCCAGGTCTGAGCCGGCCGCGAACGCCGCCTGAAGAATCGTGAGCAGGTCGTCGGCGGCGGCAGTACGGCCCTCGCGTTCGGGAGCGGCGACGGTGCGGGCCCAGGCGAGTCGGAGGGGATCGTGAATGCGGGCGCAGCCCGGCGAGTCGAGGGCTGCACGCAGCAGGGCCAGCAGCGAGGTGCGGGAGAACGCCGCCAGCTCCTGGTCGAGGATGGCCAAGTCCTCGGAGCCATCGGGGCTGGGGAGTTGGTCGCTCATCAGGTGCCTCTCGGTGCCGGTTCAGGCTCAGCCTGTCAGCATCTCGGCATGGGGCGGCGGTACTTTCAAAATTCCTCCTCGCCCCTGGGGCAGAAACCCAGGTCAGCACACCCGCCCCGGGCCTTCAGAGAGGTCACCGGGACCTCCGGCGCGTCCAGCCGGTCGCCGTCGTACCCCTTCACCCCGCCGAAGCGGTCGCTCGTCATCCCCTCGGCCGGCCCATCCGGCACGGCGCCTGGAGGAGTGCTGCCTCGGCGTGGCCCGCCGCGGTAGCGCCTCCCCCACCGTGTCCGCCGTGGCCCAGAGGTGGGCTTCGCCAGCTCGGCCCATCAAAGCGATCCTCTGCGATCCACTCAACGTCCCCCGGCAGGAGCGCAAAGCTGTCGATGCCAGTTCCGACACCGCCTCTCACCAGGCCGAGGAGAGCGTGGCGTCGCTTTCATCCAAGTCAACGGATGGTCTTACAAAGAGCTGACCTCCCCTCTACCCAGAGTGATCAAGCCCTGCGAAACTGGCGCGATGAGACGTGTGCATCTGGAAGCGGCTGAGGACCACGTTGAGCGCCTCGCGAGGGAACACGACCCGATAGGGGCCGTAAAGGAACTCATCTGGAACGCACTGGACGCGGACGCCACCAAGGTCACGGTGACCATCGAGCGGTCGGCCACTGGTGCGGTGGACAAGGTCATGATCGGGGACGACGGGGAGGGCATCACCCCGGAGGGCTGCACGACCGCTTTCGAGAAGATCGGTGGTTCGTGGAAGAAGCACAGCCACACCACTGTCGGCGGCCGCCCCCTGCACGGCCGTGCCGGCCAAGGCCGTCTGCGCGCGTTCGCCCTCGGCGCTTTCATCAGGTGGACGACCGTCGCCAAGGGAATTGACGGTCGCCGGAAGACAGCGGTGACGGCACACAACGCCTCGCGCAACGACTTCCAGATCGGCGACTCCGCGCCCACGGAGGAACCGACGGGAACGCTGGTCGAGGCTTGGGGCCGGCAGTCGGTGGTTCTGGACCGCCTCACCGCCGATCGCGCACGGAGTCTGCTGACGACGGAGTTCGCTCCGTACCTGGCCAGGTATCCCAAGGTCGAGATCGTCTTCGACGGGGAGAAGATCGAGCCCACCGCGGTCATCCAGAAGCAGTCCGAGGAACGCATCGAATTCGAGCACGACGGCGCTATGGAGACCGCTGTTGTCCGGATCATCGAATGGGACATGCGGGTGGAACGCGAGCTCCACCTGTGCGATGCCCTCGGTGTCCCCGTCGATATCACGGAGACGAGGATCCAGGCGCCCGGTTTCGATTTCACCACCTACGTCCTCTGGGGCCGGATGACGGAGCACAGGGGTGACTTCCTGCTGGGCGAAGCGTCCGACGGCCCGGTGGCATCGCTTCTGGCCGCCACGCGGGAACACCTGAGGTCGTACTTCCGGAAGCGGGCCGTGGAGCGCCGCAAGGAGGTGGTCGACCAGTGGAAGGACGCCGGCCTCTACCCGTACGACGCCGAGCCGACGAGCGAGGCCGAGAAGGTCGAGCGGGAGACGTTCGACATCGTGGCGTCCACCATTCACCGCCATATGCCTCGGCCAGCGAAGCATCAGAAGGCCACGCTCGCCCTGCTGCGCGAATCCGTCAAGCACCAGCCGAGCAACGTGAACCGGATCCTCGACGAGGTCTTCCGCCTCACGAGCGACGACAAGTCGGAGCTCGATCGCCTGCTGAATCGTACGAGCTTGTCGAGCATCATCAGGGCGTCCACGAGCGTTGCGGACAGGTTGGATTTCCTCGCGGCCCTCTCACACATGGTCTTCGATCCGGCGGTCAAGAAGCTCGTCAAGGAGAGGTCGCAGCTCCACAAGATCCTTGAGAACGAGACGTGGGTGTTCGGCGAGCACTACCAGTTGCTTGTGAGCGATCGCTCCCTCGACCAGGTACTCGATCGCCACCTCGACCTTCTCGGGCGGGGCAACCGGAGCCCTCAGCCCGTGTACCGGGAAGACGGATCGGTGGGAATCGTCGACCTCATGCTGTCGAGATCCAGGCGCGAGCACGACCGACAGCAGCATCTGGTCGTGGAGTTGAAGGCACCCAAAGTCAGGGTAGGTGACAAGGAGCTCCAGCAGATCAAGAGCTATGCGCTCGCCGTGGTCGAGGACGCCCAGTTCGCTGACGTCAGGGCCGAGTGGGACTTCTGGCTCGTCACTTCAGAGATGAGCAAGGTCCTGAGAGCGGAAGCCAGGCAGGCAGGAAGGCCCCGGGGGTGCATCTGGGATCTGAAGGAGAACGAATACACCGTCCGAGTCTGGGTCAAGACATGGTCGGAGCTGATCGACGAGAGCAAGGGCCGGCTGCAGTACTTCAAGGAGCATTTCGACCATGATCCGTCGGTCGAGCAGGCAATCGACTACCTGCGTCACTCCCATCTCCCGTACCTTCCAGGCGCTCTGATTCCAGCTCCGCGTGAAGGGCAGACAGGCGACACCGGAGCCGGCGTCTCGGGCGCGACGGACGCAGCAGCGGATTTGGCGTGAAAGTAGGCGCGACGACAGAGCACCAGGCCACAGGCCTGAGACCTTACCGTCGCCCCGCTGCGCCGGGAGGTCCGGTCTCGCAGGTACTGCGGTCGCGCCTCGGAACGTGCCTGGGTCGGCGATCCGCCGCATAGTCAGCTCGGGTCCCTGTCTCAGGGGGCGCGTCAGTGAGGAGTCCGGACTGTTCGATCAGCCCTCCGACCGAAGCCGCTGACTAGCCGCCTCGAGCTGCTGGTGATAGTTGGATGCGAACAGCACAGGAAGGGCCTTGTCGAGCGTTCCGGCGATCCGGTGGATCGGTGCCCAGACCGCCTGATCGTCGACAACGCGGCTGAGGTCCGTCATCTGGAGCTTCTCCAACCAGTGCGACAGCACCAGTGCCTCGTCACTCGTGAGCTTGATCGTCACCTGGCTATCGCTCATGCACACCCCTACGGCTCGGCCCACCCCTGACCGCACGAATCTACTGGCCGTGGACCTTGACCGAACAGATAGGGGCACCCACTGTCCCGGACGCCCCAGTGGGCACCCGACGGCAGCGCGTTTCAACCGCCGAGGACGTCTTCGACGGCCCGTGCGACCTGCTCGGTGGTTCCGTCCGCCTCCCCACTCGGCGTAGTAGTCGTTAGACGGTCTTGAACGGCGGGAAGTTGCACAGCAGGCACCCCTACGGGATCCCGGTACGGTTGACGTAGAGGATCGCGTTCACGATCTCTCTCAGGTCGTGCACCCTCGCTGCCGTCCCGGGCCCTGACCGGGCGGCCCGCCAGGCGACGAACACGGGCTCGATCCATGTCCCGCGAGCATCGGGACGTCACTGCGCCACGCACGTCGAGGTGTCACGTCCCGGACAACGAGCACCACGACCGGCCGTCACAAGAACGCCAGAACACCAACTACCTTGATCAGATGCTCTCTTAGGCGCCCGAGGAACCCAGTTGTGGGAACGCTGCCGCGCGGACACTGTGCCGCACATCCTTGCGGAGGACATCCAGGAGCGCGGCCACCGACGTGGTCTGGTCCGTTGCCACGCGTGTGGCTGCTTCTGCCAGGGTCCGCCGTACGCGTACGTCACTGTCTTTGGCCAGTCTCATGGCGAGATCCTGGTGGCGTTCCATGTGCTGTACAGACAGGACGGCGCTGGCTTGTCGAACGCCAGTGTGCTGATGCGTCGCGAGGAGGTTGACGTCGATGTCTCGTGTCACATCGCTTCCGATCGCGCTGAGCGTGACGGCGGCTGCTTGCACGAGGGTGCGGTCATCACTGTGCAGGAGATCAAGCGCCCGGTCGCAGACCCACTGTTTCTCGTCCAAGGCCGTGGCCGAAGCCGCGGCAAGATACAGGCCTTGGCCCCGCAGAGACGCCGAAGCTGAGCCGATCTTGAACGAACTCAAGGGATGGGGTCTGCCGGTCACTGTTTCATCGAGGTGGCTCCCGTCGCGTTCGCCGAGTACAAAAGTCTTGCTGAACTGAAACGTCGCGGGCTGGGTCTCTGCCGGCAGTTGGATCGCCAGATTCCGGGCCGCGGTGAGGGCATCCTGCCGGTTGAGCGCCGCTTCTCGCGTGTCGCCTGCAACATCCAAGAGCTTGGCGAGGCACTTCTTCCGGTCTTCCTCGCCCAGGAACCCGACCAGGAAGGAATCGGAGACCATGCGCGTGCCGAACGCAACGCGGTGCGGATCTGGTTCCGGTCGCCCGAGGATGCGATCGCGCGCTTGAGCCGCTTGTTCACGGACGCTCGGGTGACCGGGGTCGAGTTCGGCGAGGATGACATCGGCGAGAAAGAGCTTTTCGGCCACGAAATCCGCTGCTTTGATGCGTAGTGCTCCGCGTTGTTCTTCGGTGAGGGGGCTCGGTGGGACCTCCTCGTCAGCAGGATCCTTCCGATGGGAACCGGCCCTCACGAGCTGGAGGACGGGGCCCTCCGTGATGAGGCTCGATGCCTTCTGAACACCGTGGCCGGCAAGGTCGAACAAGCGGGTGAGGGCGGAGTCGGCCAGATCGTCGTGTGCGGAGGCGATGCCGACGCAGGCGGACGCGTGATCGTCGTCGATGAAGCGGTAGTGGCCTGGCTCACGGGGTACTTCCGAAGCCAACAGATCGAGCAGACGCGCGGTCTGCGCCTCTGTCCCACGGGAGACCAGCGCACAGGCGCTCTTGACTGCCTGAATGGTCAGGCTCTGCGTCGGCGACTCGGCAAGCTCACCGGCGAGACCTCTTATTGCCAGGTCGGTCAGATCGTCGAGCAGTCGGACTGCGCGATCGTCCGGGATCAGGTCGGCCTGTGCTGCCACCAGTGCCGCTCGAGCATGGCGCACCCACCATGGCCCTTCGTGCAGGGATTCGATCGGCAGCAGACGGTCGCCTGCTCCCTCGGCAAGGCTCATAAGCTTCTTCGACTTGCCCGCCCGCTGGTAGTACGAGGCAGCCAACGAGGCTTCGCCGCTGTCGGTATACAGGTCTCCCAGGAGGTCGGCTGCCTCGGTTTCGTGGGCCCAGCTACCGGTTACGACGCTGTCGGTGAGCCAGCACCGAGCCGAGAGAACCGCCTCGATCGGCTTCTTGCGCACCAAGGAGGACATCGCCTGCTCCCTTGGGTCCCGCACGCGGTCCAGTGCACGGCCGGACCCTGTCGCGCGCAGCGCCTGCGCCAAGCGGTGCTCGTCGTCGATCTCCGCAGTCAAAGGACCATACTGAACATTCACGGCACGAATCGCGTAGAGCCAGTGGGCCGCCTCTTCGGTCAGTCCCGCATGAATGGCGTCGTGGACGGCTTCTCTCCAGGCGTCCACAGCTTCTTCGGCTCGCCCTTCGAGGCAGTACCTCCGCGCTTCCCGCGACTTGATGAGCGCCGCGTGCCGCCCCGGGACGGCACCCTGCCGGGCCACCCTCAGGAGGGTCCGACGTTCGGCACCGTCGTACTCGGCGCGTACGAGACGCAACCTCATCACGACGTCATCGCTGTATGCGTCGTTGGCCTGGTGCTCCGCCTGCGCAATGGCGCCGTCAATGAGGGTTCTCTGCGTCGCCAGCAGATCAGGCTCCATTGCGAACTGACGCTCGGCGAAGTGGAGGACCAAGAGAGGCTGGTAGGTCGCCGTCTCGGCGCTACCTCCGTTCAAGGCCTCGGCAAACTTGCCGGACGCGCCGCCGAGGGGGTGGAGGACAGCGTCGACGGCTGCGTGAATGAGCCGTGCGTGTTGTCCGATCGTCGCAGCATGATCCGACCTGGCCGACTCCTCGCCGCGGGACAGATCATCCAGAAGCCGTGAGAGTCTTCTGGGCTCAAACCTGTCGCCATTATGGAGCGCTGTGGCAGCGAGATGGCCAGCGAGTTCCGCGGCCTTGTGGAGCAGGCCGGCTTCCCTGAGCGTCTCCAGCTGCCGGCTCCTCAGCACGCTCGCGTGTCCTCGGAAGCCGGCGTCCTCCAGTCGCCGGGCGAGTTCGCCGTACTTTCTGGCCGACTGATCCGGTGCCGACGCTCGCTCGACCTCCGCTGCGCGCAGGATCGGCCTCACATCATTCGTCTTGAGCGGTCCGATGAGGATGCGGTCCGCCTGTTCCTGGCGATCAGGGGGAGGAGCAGGTGTGCCCGGAAGGGGCGCCCCGGTACAGAACGCCTCCGCCGTCTCACGAGTCCAGAACCGGGCAACGACGTCAGCCTGGTACCGGAGAAAGTCGTTGATCTGTTCGGCGCCCCACAGGTCCAGCTCGAGGTCCTCGTGCTCCCTCTGGAGAGTCGCCAGTTCGTCTGCCAGTTGGGTGCGCTCGGTCGAGGCGGAAGTGGCGATGATCAGATGGCCGGCACCGAACGGCCGCCTTCCGCGGGTGAATGTCTCCACCGCCTTCCTCAGGTCTCCCGCGGTGAACTCCTGGTAGTCCTTGCATTGGACGACGACGAACCGACCGTCCACATCCCGGCCGGCAAGGTCGATGCCGTGCTGAACCTGCCCCTGGACCCCGTAGCGGCGGAACTTGATCCCGCGGATGGCGAGGACGCGACTCGAGACGGCCAGCATCAACTTCTCGAAACGGTCCCACCCGATCGCCAGGTCAAGATCTTCACCGGGTGGCCTGCGCCCAGGGGTACCGCCACTGGGTGGATTGCCGAGGTCGGAATCCACCGCGACGGGCAGCCATCGGTCCGCTGCAGGGCCCTCGACGGCGGAGTCGGGAGTCACGTCGGAGGTGAGTGGAGGAACGTCGTACTGAGCCACGCCGAGAGATTCTCCCACGCACCCGTGCGTACAAGCGATCTCGCGCCGATAATTGCAACCGCGATGCGCACTCGCAAAGCTCGCACAGGGAAATCAAACCTGCTGAGCAGTCAGGAAAGTCAGCATTGGGTCAGCATCAGTACCGCACAGAACCGCCCCTCGCCGCCACGAACCGTCAAGATCATTATCTCGCCTCACATGCTCTGACCTGCTGAGACACAGCTCAGCAGCTTGCCTGCTAATCTCACCAGGAGGTATCCGTGAGGATGCTGATCAACGTCCCCGAGACCGTCGTCGCCGACGCGCTGCGCGGCATGGCCGCCGCTCATCCCGAGCTGACCGTCGACGTGGAGCGGCGGGTCGTGGTGCGGCGGGACGCGCCCGTGGCCGGGAAGGTCGCGCTGGTGTCCGGCGGCGGTTCCGGGCACGAACCCTTGCACGGGGGGTTCGTGGGGCCCGGGATGCTCGCGGCCGCCTGTCCCGGGGAGGTGTTCACCTCCCCGGTGCCCGATCAGATGGTGCGCGCCGCGGCCGCCGTCGACAGCGGCACCGGGGTGTTGTTCGTCGTCAAGAACTACACCGGCGACGTGCTGAACTTCGAGATGGCGGCGGAGCTCGCCGAGGACGAGGGCATCCAGGTCGCCAAGGTCCTGGTCGACGACGACGTCGCCGTCACGGACAGTCTTTACACGGCGGGCCGGCGCGGGACCGGCGGCACGCTCTTCGTGGAGAAGATCGCGGGCGCCGCCGCCGAGGAGGGCGCTCCCCTGGAGCGCGTCGAGGCCGTCGCCCGCCGGGTCAACGAGCGCTGCCGCTCCTTCGGCGTCGCCCTCAGCGCGTGCACCACCCCCACCAAGGGCAGCCCCACCTTCGATCTCCCGGAGGGCGAGCTGGAGTTGGGCATCGGCATCCACGGCGAACCGGGTCGCGAGCGGCGCCCGATGATGACCTCCCGCGAGATCGCGGACTTCGCCGTCGACGCCGTCGTCGAGGACCTCCGCCCGTCCGGGCCCGTCATCGCCCTGGTGAACGGGATGGGCGCCACCCCGCTCCTCGAGCTGTACGGGTTCAACGCCGAGGTGCAACGCGTCCTGGGCGAGCGGCGTGTGCCGGTGGCCCGGACCCTCGTCGGGAACTATGTGACCTCGCTCGACATGGCCGGCTGCTCCGTGACCCTGTGCGAGGTGGACGAGGAGCTCCTGCGCCTCTGGGACGCGCCCGTGGAGACGCCCGCGCTGCGCTGGGGCCGGTGAGCAGAGCGAGAGAAGAGGGGACCGACATGACGCAGACCTTCGACGCCGACTTCCTCGTCCGCTGGCTGGCCGCTGTGGCCGAGGCCGTCGACCGCGAGGCGGACCGGCTCACCGAACTCGACTCGGCGATCGGCGACGCCGACCACGGCGCCAATCTCAAGCGTGGCTTCGCCGCCGTGACCGAGACCCTGGCCAAGGACCCGCCCGCGACGCCGGGCGCCGTGCTCGCCACCGCCGGGCGGCAGCTGATCTCCACCGTGGGCGGCGCTTCGGGACCGCTGTACGGCACGCTGCTCCGCCGTACCGGCAAGACGCTCGGCGACGACGAGCGCGTCACCCGCGAGCAGCTGGCGGAGGCGCTCGGCTCCGGCGTGGCCGCGGTGTCCCAGCTGGGCGGCGCGCAGGTGGGCGACAAGACGATGCTCGACGCGCTCGTGCCGGCCGTCGAGGCGCTGCGGGACTCGTTCGGCGCGGCCCGAACGGCGGCCGAGGAGGGCGCCCTCGCGACCGTACCCCTGCGGGCACGCAAGGGCAGGGCCAGCTATCTGGGCGAGCGGTCGGTGGGACACCAGGATCCCGGGGCCACGTCCTCGGCGCTGCTGTTCGCCGCGCTCGACGAGATCGCACGTACGGGGACCCCGGGCACGAAGGCAGCCTCGTGAGCACCGCGAGCGGGACGGGATCGGGTGGGATCGCCCCCGGGTCGACCGGTTTCGGGGCCGGGGCCGGGGCCGGGGCCAAGTCCGTCGGCATCGTGCTCGTCTCGCACAGCGCCGCCGTCGCGACCGCCGTGGCCGAGCTGGCACGGGGGCTCGCCGGTGGCGGGGGCCTCGCCCCGATCCTCCCGGCCGGCGGGACCCCGGATGGCGGTCTCGGGACGAGTTCCGAGCTGATCGCCGAGGCGGCGAAGGCCGTCGACCGGGGCGCCGGTGTGGCGATCCTCGTCGATCTGGGGAGCGCGGTACTCACCGTGAAGGCCCTCCTCGCCGAGGGCGACGAACTTCCCGAGGGTTCCCGGCTCGTGGACGCGCCGTTCGTCGAGGGCGCGGTCGCCGCCCTGGTCACGGCGAGCGCGGGCGGGGACCTCGACGCCGTGGCGGCCGCGGCGTCGGAGGCGTACGCCTACCGCAAGGCGTGACCGCAGGAGTGACCGCAGGAGTGACCGCGGGGTGACTTCGGGGAGTGAGCGTGGGGCCGCACCCGGTGGCGACCGTGTTGTGATCCAGCAGGTCAACGCACTAATGTCGCAGGGCCTTGGTGTACGGGAAACCGGTGCAGTACCGGTGCGGCCCTCGCCACTGTGATCGGGAGGTCCGGCTCCACCCCCGCGGGGAACACCCTCGGGGAAGCCACTGGACCACGTCGGGAGACCGTCGTGGTGTGGGAAGGCGGAGTCGGGCGGAATGACCGTCAGCCAGGAGACCGGCCAGGGTGCGTTGTCCATCCACGAGGTGCTGGAGAGGGTCTCCCAACCATGCATATAGCCGAGGGGTATCTGCCCCCTGTGCACGCGGCCGCCTGGGGCGTCGCGTCCGCGCCGTTCGTCGTCCACGGGGTCCGCGCGCTGACCCGCGAGGTGCGGTCGAATCCTGAGTCCACCCTGTTGCTCGGCGCCGCCGGCGCCTTCACGTTCGTCCTGTCGGCACTCAAGTTGCCCTCGGTCACCGGCAGTTGCTCCCATCCAACCGGTACGGGCCTGGGTGCCATCCTGTTCCGGCCGCCGATCATGGCGGTCCTGGGGACGATCACCCTGCTCTTCCAGGCCCTGCTGCTCGCCCACGGCGGGCTGACCACGCTCGGCGCGAACGTCTTCTCCATGGCGATCGTGGGGCCCTGGGCGGGATACGGGGCCTTCGTCCTGTTGCGCCGGTTCGGTGCCCCGCTGATGGTCGCCGTCTTCTTCGGCGCGTTCGTCGCCGACCTGTCCACGTACTGCGTGACCAGCGTCCAGCTGGCGCTCGCCTTCCCCGACCCGGGCAGCGGCATCCCCGGCGCGCTCGCCAAGTTCGGCGGGATCTTCGCCGTCACGCAGATTCCGCTCGCGGTCAGCGAGGGCCTGCTCACCGTGCTCGTGATGCGGCTGCTCACCCAGTCCAGCAAGGGCGACCTGATCCGGCTCGGCGTCCTCACCGGACGCACGTCGGAGCGACGCGAGGAGGCGGCCGCGCGATGAACCGGAACACGAAGATCAACGCCCTGCTGCTGCTCGTCGTCGCCGCGCTCGCGGTCCTGCCGCTCGCGCTGGGGCTCGGGGACCACAAGGAGGAGCCCTTCGCCGGGGCCGACGCGGAGGCCGAGACCGCGATCACGGAACTCCAGCCGGACTACGAGCCGTGGTTCAGCCCGCTCTACGAGCCGCCGTCCGGGGAGATCGAGTCGGCGCTGTTCGCCCTGCAGGCCGCCCTCGGCGCCGGTGTCCTGGCGTACTACTTCGGTCTGCGGCGCGGCCGGCGGCAGGGGGCGGCGCGGGCCGGGGCGGCCGGGCCGGCCGATGCCGATGCCTCGGCCGCGATCCCGACCGCGACCGTGACCGCGGACCACGAGGGCGGCCCGGGTGGCGGGTCCGCCGGCGGGCCGGGCGCGTAGTCGCCGATGCTGCCGATAGACGCGGCGGCGCACAGCAGTCGCTGGCGCCGCCGCCATCCCGCCGAGAAGGCACTCCTCGGCTTCGGTCTCACCCTGTGCGCGGTCGGTCTGCCGCCGTGGCCGGGCGCGGTCCTCGTCGCGGCGGCCACGCTCACGGTGCTGCTCGGTCCGGCCGGTGTGCCGGGCCGGGCCCTGTGGCGGGCGTTCCGCATCCCGCTCGGCTTCTGTGTCACGGGCGCGATTCCGCTGCTCTTCGAGGTGGGCGGCTCCCGGGGGCTGGTGGCGCTCGCGCCCGACGGCCCGACGCACGCGGGCGAGTTGCTGCTGCGGACCGCTTCGGCGTCGCTCGGAGTGCTGCTCTTCGCGTTCACGACGCCGGTGTCCGACGTCCTGCCCCGGCTGGTACGGGCGGGGGTGCCGGCGCCGGTGGTGGACGTGGCGCTGGTGATGTACCGGATGATCTTCCTGCTCCTCGACGCGATGTCCAAGATCCGGCAGGCGCAGGCGTCCCGGCTCGGGCACACCACGCGTGCCGCGACCTGGCGTTCCCTCGCCGGCCTCGGTGCGACCACGTTCGTCCGGGCCTTCGACCGGGCGCAGCGCCTCCAGTCGGGGCTCGCCGGGCGCGGGTACGACGGGACATTGCGGGTCCTGGTGCCCGCGTGCGCGCTCTCCCGCCCGTTCCTCGCCGCGACGGGCGTGCTGCTCGCCGGACTCGTCGCCCTCACCCTCGTACTGGAAAGGCTCCTTCCGTGACGTCTCCGACCCCTGTCGTGGAACTGGTGCACGCCGGCTTCGCCTACGAGGACGGGCCCCCGGTCCTGTCCGGCGTGGACTTCGCCGTCGCGGAGGGGCGGGCGGTCGCGCTGCTCGGGCGCAACGGCAGCGGCAAGACGACGCTGCTGCGCCTGCTCAGCGGCGGGCTGCGGTGCGTGAGCGGGTCGCTGCGTCTGGACGGTACGGAGGTGGCGCACGACCGGAAGGGGCTGACCCGGCTCCGGACGACCGTGCAGCTGGTGGTGCAGGATCCCGACGACCAGCTGTTCGCCGCGTCGGTGGAGCAGGACGTGTCGTTCGGGCCGATGAACCTGGGGCTGCCGGAGGACGAGGTGCGACGGCGGGTCCACGAGGCCCTGGAGGCGCTGGACATCACGGCGCTCGCCGACCGGCCGACGCATCTGCTGTCGTACGGGCAGCGCAAGCGGGCGGCGATCGCCGGCGCGGTGGCGATGCGGCCCCGGGTCCTGATCATGGACGAGCCGACGGCCGGTCTCGATCCGCACGGGCAGGAGCGGCTGCTCGACGCGCTCCAGCGGCTGCGGGAGGCGGGTACGACCGTGCTGATGGCCACGCACGACGTGGATCTGGCGTTGCGCTGGGCGGACGAGGCGGCGGTGCTCGCCCCGTCGGGACTGCGGACCGGCCCGGTCGCGGAGCTCCTCGCGGACGACGCGCTGCTCGACGAGGCACGGCTGCGCCGCCCCTGGGGTACGGCGGTGGCCCGGCTGCTCCGCACCCACGGCCTGCTGGCGGCGGGGGCGGCCGAGCCACGGACGCCGGAGGAGCTGGACGCGTGGCTCGGGGCGGCGGCGACCCCGCTGCGTACCGAGTAGCTCGGAGCGACGGCGACGGCGACGGCGACGGCGACGGCGAGCAACTGCGACGACCGACCGCGACGAGCGACGGCGACCGCCCTGCCTCCCGAGTGGCTCGGGACGGCGACCCCTTCTCCGCAGGGGCCGCAGGAACCGTGGAAGCCGCCGGCTCCGCGCACGCGCCGAGCGGGCGGCCGGAAGCTACCGAGTAGTAGACATCACGTCCCGATTCTTCTGCAACTAGTTGCACAAAGGGAGGGGGTCCCCTAGAACTGAAGGCGACGATCCTGCGCGAGGAGGCGCCCGCATGACCCCGTACCCGCACCTGCTGAGCCCGCTCGACCTCGGGTTCACCACCCTGCCCAACCGGGTGATCATGGGGTCGATGCACGTCGGCCTCGAGGAGACCGAGCACGGCTTCGAGCGGATGGCCGCCTTCTACGCCGAGCGGGCCCGCGGTGGCGTGGGCCTCATCGTCACCGGCGGCATCGCACCCAACGACGCGGGCCGTCCCTGGGACGGCGGCGCCAAGCTCACCACCGCCGACGAGGTCGCCGAGCACCGGCTGATCACCGACGCCGTGCACGCCGAGGGCGGCCGGATCGCGATGCAGATCCTGCACTTCGGCCGGTACGCGTACCACCCCGCCCTCGTCGCGCCCAGCGCCCTCAAGGCCCCCATCAGCCCCTTCGTACCGAACGAGCTGACGGACGCCGAGGTCGAGCAGACCGTCGAGGACTACGCCCGCTGCGCCGAGCTCGCCAAGGAGGCCGGGTACGACGGCGTCGAGGTGATGGGCTCCGAGGGCTACCTCATCAACGAGTTCATCGCCGCCGCCACCAACCAGCGCACCGACCGCTGGGGCGGCTCCTACGAGAACCGCGTCCGCTTCCCGCTGGAGATCGTCCGCCGGATCCGCGAGCGCGTCGGCACGGACTTCATCCTCGTCTACCGCCTCTCCATGCTGGACCTCGTGCCCGGCGGCTCCACCCTGGAGGAGGTCGTCCGGCTCGCCAAGGAGATCGAGGCCGCCGGCGCCACCATCATCAACACCGGCATCGGCTGGCACGAGGCGCGCATCCCGACCATCGCCACCTCCGTGCCGCGCGGCGCCTACACCTGGGTGACGAAGAAGCTGATGGGCGCGGTCTCCGTGCCGCTCGTGACCAGCAACCGCATCAACACCCCCGAGGTCGCCGAGGAGATCCTCGCCGACGGCCGCGCCGACCTCGTCTCGCTGGCCCGCCCCTTCCTCGCCGACCCGGAGTTCGTCGCCAAGGCCACGGCCGACCGCGCCGACACGATCAACACCTGCATCGGCTGCAACCAGGCCTGCCTGGACCACACCTTCAATCTGAAGATCACGTCCTGCCTGGTCAACCCGCGCGCGTGCCACGAGACGGAGCTCGTCCTCTCCCCCACCCGCCGCGCCAAGCGGATCGCGGTCGTCGGCGCGGGCCCGGCCGGCCTCTCCTGCGCGGTGTCGGCGGCCGAGCGCGGCCACTCCGTGACCCTGTTCGACGCGGCCGCCGAGATCGGCGGCCAGCTGAACATCGCCAAGAAGGTCCCGGGCAAGGAGGAGTTCGACGAGACGCTGCGCTACTTCCGCGTCCAGCTCGCCGAGCGCGGGGTCGACGTACGCCTCGACACGCCGGTCTCGGCCGGTGACCTCGACGGGTTCGACGAGGTCGTCGTCGCCACCGGCGTCGCCCCCCGCACCCCCGGCATCGCCGGCGTGGACCACCCGAGCGTCCTCAGCTACCTGGACGTGCTGCGGGACGGCGCGCCGGTCGGCGAGCGGGTCGCGATCATCGGCGCGGGCGGCATCGGCTTCGACGTCGCGGAGTTCCTGACGGACGGCGGGGAGAGCGCGAGCCAGGACCCCGAGACGTACTTCCGCCAGTGGGGCGTCGACACCTCGTACGAGAACCGGGGCGGACTGCGCGCCCCCGAGCGCGCCGCACCGCCGCGCCAGGTGCACCTGCTCCAGCGCAAGGAGACCAAGGTCGGTGCCGGCCTCGGCAAGACCACGGGGTGGATCCACCGCACCGAGCTCAAGCACCGCGGTGTCGCGATGGTCGCGGGCGTCTCGTACGACCGGATCGACGACGAGGGCCTGCACGTCACGATCGGCGGCGAGCGGCAGCTCCTGCCCGTCGACACCGTCGTGCTCTGCGCGGGCCAGGAGCCGCGCCGGGACCTGTACGAGGAGCTGGTCGCGGCGGGCCGCGTGGCGCACCTGATCGGCGGCGCCGACGTGGCCGCCGAGCTGGACGCCAAGCGCGCCATCGACCAGGGCACCCGCCTCGCGGCCACCCTGTGATCACCGTGGCCGGCCACTCCTAGGATGCGTTCATGTCCCTCCCGCACGCGATCCTCACCGCGCTGCTCGAGAAGCCGTCCTCCGGCCTCGAACTGACGCGCCGCTTCGACAGGTCGATCGGCTACTTCTGGTCGGCCACGCACCAGCAGATCTACCGCGAGCTGGGCAAGCTGGAGCAGGCGGGGCACATCCGTGCCCTGCCCGCCCCGGTGCCGGTACGGGGACAGCGCAAGGAGTACGAGGTGCTGCCGGCGGGCCGTGAGGAGCTCGGCACCTGGGTGGCGAGGTCCGAGGACCCGAAGCCCATGCGGGCCGCCCTGCTGCTCCGGATGCGGGCGGCCGCGGTGGTCGGGGCGCCGGGCCTGCGCGCCGAGCTGACCCGCCATCTCGCGCTGCACCAGGAACAGTTGGACGAGTACCTCGCGATCGAGACCCGCGACTTCCCCAGCGAACGCCGCCGGTCGGAACCCGACCGGCTGCGCCATCTCGTCCTGCGGGGCGGGATCGAGATGGAGCGCTTCTGGGTGGAGTGGCTGACGGGGGCGCTGGCGGAGCTCGGGACGGAGTGACGTCCACGGTGGGATCGTCGGGTCGGGCCTAGGCGAGCCAGAGCGCGGAGTGCCGATGGCGTGCGGGAGGGATGTCCACGCTGTCCGCCGCGTCCGGGTCGATGGTTCCGTCAGGGGCGTTCACGACGCTCAGGACGCGTCCCGCTTGGAGACGCAGGCGCTGACGCGCTCGGCGCTCCTCCTGGGCCGCCGCGCGTGCGACGCCGGCGTCTCGGTTGAAGCGGGGCCATCGGCGGAAGGTCACCGTGCGGCGGATCGCGCGCGGGTGAGGGCGCTCTCGACCCCCGCCGGTCGCGGCGCGGCGGGCGGCACCGTAGCGCAGGTCGTACAGCGTGAGGGCACGCCAAGGGGCCCCCGGTGCCGACTCGTCGTTCGGCCGGCGGCGTGAGCCGGGGATGTGGTGTGCGGTGCGTGCCATGGGACTCCGTCGGTGAGCACCGCCAGGCATCTCCCGGCGGGCTACCTGAAGCCCATGGGTCCCGTCGAACGTTCGTGTGCCACGTCCGTCACCCTAGCCGGGCTCGTGGGCGGCCGAAACCGAGTGGCGGTACCGCCCCTCGACACGTAGCCGCGTGGATACTGGGCCGTTGGAGTTCCACGACATGAAAGGGCGGGTATGGCCGACGACTTGGGGCACCGCGCGACACGTCACGCGGTGGTCATCGGGGGAAGTCTCGCCGGGCTGCTGGCCGCCCGGGTGCTGGCCGAGCACGCGGAGAGGGTGACGGTCGTCGAACGCGACCGGCTGCCCGAGGGGCCGGAGGCGCGGGCGGGCGTCCCGCAGGGCAGGCATCTGCACGTCCTGATCGCGGGCGGGCAGCAGGCGCTCGACGAACTGCTCCCGGGATTCACGGACGAGTTGAGCGCGCTCGGGGCACCCACGGTGGGCGCTCCGGAGGACATGATCCAGTGGCAGAACGGCAAGTGGTTCCGCCGCACCACCGCCACCGCCCGCCACTACACCGGCCCACGCCCCCAGCTGGAATGGCTGGTGCGGCAGCGGGTGCTCGCCGATCCGCGCATCGAGCTGATCGAGGGCACCGAGACCGTGGGCCTGACCGGCGACTCCTCGCGGGTCAGGGGCGTACGGCTGCGCGAGCGGGGCGCGGGGGCCGACAGGGAACCCCGCACCCTGGCCGCCGATCTGGTGGTGGACGCCTCAGGGCGGTCCACGAAGGCCGCCGACTGGCTGGCGGGGATCGGCGCGGAGGCCCCGCACGAGGAGACCCTGGACACGGGCCTCGCGTACGGCACCCGGGTGTACCGCGTCCCGGCCGAGGACCCGGACACCGACGCGACGGGCTACTACATCGTGCCCAACCCCGCCCAGGTGTACGGCGGTGTGGTGCTCCCCCTGGGCGACGGGCACCACCTGGTGACGCTCTCGGGGTTGCGGGGCGACGAACCGCCCACCGAGGAGGGCGCGTTCGAGGAGTACGCGAAGCGGCTTCCGCATCCGGTGATCAGCGACTGGCTGGCGCGGGCCGAGCCGGTCTCGCCGGTGTACGGCTTCCGCAAGACCGCCAACATCCGGCGCCGGTACGACCGTCCGGGCCGCCGCCCGGCCGGCTTCCTCGCGATCGGAGACGCGCTCTGCGCGTTCAATCCGATCTACGGGCAGGGCATGGCCGTCGCCGCGCTCAGCTCGGTCGCGCTGCGCCGGGCGCTCGCCGACCCGAAGCGGACCCCGACGACGCGTACCGTGCAGCGGGCGCTGCTCGACGCCTCCCGGCAGGCCTGGGACATCTCGGCGGGTGCCGACAAGAAGATGCCGGGCGCGACGGGTGACGCGGCACGGCCGGGCCCGATGGACCGGGTCGTCGGCTGGTACCTGGGCCGGGTGGTGGAGCGGTCCGCGGGCAATCCGGCCGTGGGGGCGTCGTTCCGTGCGACGATCACCCTGACCGCCCCCCTGACGAGCCTGTTCGCCCCCTCGGTGGCGCGGGCGGTGCTCTTCGGACCGGTCGGCGAGACGCCGTCGGGGCCGCCCCTGCGCCGCGACGCCTAGGGAGCGGCTCCCGGGGCCGGGCCCCGGGCGTGGGGTCCGGCCCTGCCACCGGAGGGTGGTGGGGCCGTTCGGCACGGTTCGCCCTCGGAGCCACGGCGCCGCGACCCCCACGGCCCTCCTCAGGCCCCCGGCGCCGCCACCACCACGCCCGCGGCGATGGCGCCGCCGAGTGCCGCGTAGTCGTCGGCGTTCTGGCCCGCGTAGGCGAGGGCGAAGTCGGCGACGGCGCGGTCGAACACGTCGGAGCCGCCGAGGTACGCCGCGATCGCGATCCGGTCGCCGGAGCGGGCGTGGGCGCGGGCCAGGGCGCGGCCGCAGAGCCTCGCGTAGTCCCGCAGCATGGTGGCGGTCATGGTCTCCACTTCGGCGGAGCCCTTCATGTCGCGCAGCTGGCGCCAGTAGAAGTGGCGCTTCTCGGGTCCGGTCATCCAACCGAGGAAGATGTCGCTGGCGGCCTGGGTGAGGCGCTGTCCGTAGACGACGCGGCGCCCCTGGTGGGCGTACGCGCTCGGCTCCAGGTACGGCTCGAGGACCGATCCGACGGCCTCCTTGATCTGGAGGATGAGCGGGTCGCCGTCGTCCCGGCCTTCGAGGAGGAGGACGAAGCAGCGGGTGCCGACGCTGCCGACCCCGACGACCTTGCGGGCGGCTTCGAGGAAGCGGTAGCGGTCGAGGAGGACCCGTCGTTCCTCGGAGAGCGAGCTGCGGTAGTCGTGGTAGATCTTGCCGAGGGTGACCCGGTCGATGTCCGTGGTCCGTTCGAGGAGCGGCGGGTCGTCGACGAAGTGCCGGTTCCCGGACGCGTCGGTCTCGGTGAGCTTGGCGAGCGCGTGGAGGCTGGTGCGCCGGCGGGCGCGTGCGAGCCGGTTCTCGAATCGGGCGCGTTCGTCGCGGCGCACCAGGGGGACGAGGTCGTCGGCGGCGATCCGCTCGTACCAGACGGTGAGTTCCCCGAGGTCGGCGAGCCGGCGCATGGTGATCCGGTACGACTCCACGGCGACGAGGGCCGCACGGCGTGCCTTGGCCCTGCTGCTGCCGTTCTGGAGGGCGGCGACGGTGATGCTGGCGGCGAGCCTCTTCACGTCCCATTCGAAGGGGCCGGGGAGCGTCTCGTCGAAGTCGTTCACATCGAAGAGGAGCGTCCGTTCGGGTGAGGCGTACACCCCGAAGTTGAGGAGGTGGGCGTCGCCGCAGAGCTGGACGGTGAGTCCGGTGTGGCGCGGGGCG
Source organism: Streptomyces sp. NPDC056480 (assembly GCF_042795405.1). Classification (NCBI taxonomy): domain Bacteria; kingdom Bacillati; phylum Actinomycetota; class Actinomycetes; order Kitasatosporales; family Streptomycetaceae; genus Streptomyces; species Streptomyces sp. NPDC056480. Next base: position 50,497 of record NZ_JBHTSA010000043.1, read on the forward strand.
GCGAGGTCGGCGGCCATGACGGCGGCGGCGCCGCGGAGGAAGGCGAAGGGGGAGGCCGCCATCCGGCCGTACCGGAGGGGCACGAGGTCGGGCAGCCGGTCCTGGGCCTGGCGTTCGAGCACGCCGATGGGGTCGGGGCGCTGGGAGCTGGGTATCCAGCGGCCGTGGGAGGAGCGGGGGACGCGCTTGCGGGCGGCCCTCCCCCGCTCGGCACGCTCTGACGGTGTCGTCATCCGGCCTCACCCGCCTCGTCCACGGTCACGGTCTCGTCCCCGTCACCTGCTACCTCATTACAAGGTGACTCGCTCGTTTCGGCCACTCTGGCGGGCGGCCCTGGCAAAATGGTTTAGACCAATGATAGGAATTGGTCACCCGCACGACCCATGCGGTCACGCTGAGCGAAGAGAGGGTTTGATCATGGCCGAGCCCGAATCCGAGGCGGCGGCAGACGCGCCGCTCTATCTCCGGGTCGCCGCCGCGCTGCGCGAGGACCTCGCCCACCGCCGCATCTCCCCCGGCAGCAGGCTCCCTTCGGAACGATCCCTGTCCCAGCGCTACCACGTCAACCGTCAGACGGTACGCAGCGCGCTCCAACTCCTGCGGGACGAACGGCTCGTGGTGACCGACCGGCGCGGCACCTTCGCCGCTTCCGGAGCCGAGCCCGGGGGCGGGGGCGAGCCCGTCGCCCCGGCCCTGACGGCCCGTCGGCCGACCTTCCCGGGCGGTCCTCGCGCCGCCGAGGCTCTGGTACGGGCCTCGCTCACCTGGGAGCCGCCGCCCACGCCGCTGACGGCACGGCTCCTGCTCACACCGGGCGAGCCGACGCTCGTCCACCGGCACGTGGTGCTCGGGCCGCACGGAGCGGCGCTCCAGCGGGCGGTGTCGTGGTTCTCGCGGCCCGCGCTCACCGAGATCCCGCAGCTCGCGCGCTACCGGCGCGGACGGGACTGGCGCCAACAGCCCGATCTGCGACTGCTCTACCACTGGATGCACCAGGCGGGACTGCGGGTCACCCACCGGGAGTCGGTCGGCGTGCCGGGCCCGGCCGCACCGACGGCCGGCGGCACGGCCCGACTGGTGGTCCACCGGGTGGTGAGCGACCAGCACGGGCACGCGCTGGAGATCACGGACATCGACTTCTCCGCCCAGTCGGCGGCCTGGACCTACGAGTTCAGCGCCTGAGGGCGGGCCGGTTCCTGTCCGGTACGGGGACGGGAACCGGCTCGGTCCGGCTCGTCCGTCAGACGATGCCCTCCGAGATCTCCGCCTCCTCGCGGGCGTTGCCGTACGCCGTCGGAGTGCCGTACGAGCGCCGGGCGACGTACCACCAGACGCTGGCCAGGACGAGCACGACGGCCAGCGCGATCACGGCGTAGTTCATGGTGTCGACCGTCACCGGGGACTTCTGCGGCAGGCAGAACAGCACGGTCACGAACGCCACCCAGACGACGGCCGTCCAGCCGATCGGCCTGCTCCAGCGGCCCAGGCTCCACGGGCCGGGCGTGAACCGCTTCCCGGCACGCAGACGCAGATAGATCGGGATGGCGTAGGCGGGCGTGATGCCGATGACGTTGATCGCGGTGACGGCGCCGTAGGCGGTGGCGGAGTACAGCGACGGGAGGGCGAGCACCGCGGCCACGGCCACGGCGAGCCAGACGGCCGGGACCGGGGTCTGGGTGCGGCCGCTGACCTTGCGCCAGATCGCCGAGCCGGGAAGGGCGTTGTCACGGCTGAAGGCGAAGACCATGCGGCTGGCGGCGGCCACCTCGGCGTTGCCGCAGAAGAGCTGGGCGACGATGACGACGAGGAGCAGGGCGGTGGCGCCGCCGGTGCCGAGCGCGTCCAGGAAGATCTGGGCGGGCGGGACGCCGGTGGCGCTGTTCTGCGTGGCGGTGTAGTCCTGGATGGCGAAGCTCAGGCCGGCGAGCAGGGCGAACCCGGCGAGCCAGGAGACCCAGATGGCCCGCACGATGCCCTTGGACGCGGCGACGGAGGCGTTGGAGGTCTCCTCGGAGAGGTGGGCCGAGGCGTCGTAGCCGGAGAACGTGTACTGGGCGAGGAGCAGGCCGATCGCGGCGACGTAGAACGGGTTGGCCCATCCGGTGTCGTTGACGAACTCGGTGAACACGAAGTCGACGGACTGGTGCCGGTCGGGGATGAACGCGAGGGCGCCGACGATGATCGCCACGCCCGCGAGGTGCCACCAGACGCTGATCGAGTTGAGCACGCTGACCAGGCGGACGCCGAAGAGGTTCAGGACGGCGTGGAGCAGCAGGATCGCGAGGAAGATCAGGAAGGTGGAGCCCGCGGTGGGTTCGAAGCCGAACTGGAGGTTGAGGAAGGCGCCGGTGAAGAGCGCGGCGCCGTAGTCGATGCCCGCGATGGCGCCGAGCAGACCGAGCAGGTTCAGCCAGCCGGTGTACCAGCCCCAGCGGCGTCCGCCGAGCCGGTCGGCCATGTAGTAGAGGGCGCCGGAGGTCGGGTAGGCGCTGGTGACCTCGGCGAGGGCGAGGCCCACGCACAGCACGAAGAGACCGACACCGACCCAGCCCCAGAGCATGACGGCGGGGCCGCCGGTGCCCATGCCGAAGCCGTACAGGGTCATGCATCCGGAGAGGACGGAGATGACCGAGAAGCTGATCGCGAAGTTGCCGAAGCCGCCCATGCGGCGGGCGAGGACGGGCTGGTAGCCGAGCTCCCTCAGACGCGCCTCCTCGTCCTGGGCCGGGGGTGGCTTGCGCAGCGCGTCGGTGGGGTCGGGGGCGGTGCGGGACATGCGTTCCTCCGGGGACGGGGGGTGAGCGGGGGGCGGACGGGGGTGAGCGGGAGGGACGGGGGTCTGGGGAGCGGGGGGTGTGGGGGGACAAGGGGGTACGAGGGGACGGAAGGGGGCGTGGGAACGGGCCTCAGCCGCTGAGACAGCGGGCGCGGGCCCGCAGGAAGACCTCTTCGGCGAGCACGCGGTCGTCCGGACGGGGAGTCCGGTACGCCCACGGCAGCGTCGTGTAGTACGGGCCCAGCGAGGTGAGGACCCGGGCCGCGTCGGTGAAGCGGAGGGCTCCGAAGAGGGCGTGCGCCAGGTGGTTGAGGTCGAGCAGGGAGGCCTCGTCGGTGGCGCAGAAGAGGAACCAGGTGTCGAGGGCCCGCTGGGCTTCGCGGACGGCGTCCTCTGCGACCCAGTGCAGGTCCAGGGCGCGTTCGTGGCCGCGCTCGCGCCGGTAGCGCTCGACGCGCACGTACAGCGGGAGGACGTGCAGGGCGGAGCCGACGGGCGCCGAAGAGGCGGCCCAGTGCGCGTAGTTGACGGCCTCGGAGAGCGGTCCGGGGCGTCGGGCGTACACGAACTGGAGCATGCGGTGGTGCGCCTCGCGGTTGTGCGGGTCGCGCTTCTCCGCCTCGGCGAGCAGGCCCCAGGGGCCGGGCGGAAGCATGGGGGCCGGCGGGGACAGCCGGTGTTCCTCCATGCGCTGGCGGCCGTCGAGGGCGGCGAGGGCGATCAGGCCGACCCAGGGCACCGGGTCGTCGGGGGCCAGGTCGGCGGCCTCCCGGCACGCGGTCCAGGCCTCCTGCCAGAGCTCCCGGGTCCGGGCGTGGCCGGCGCGGTGCGCGCGTACGGCCCGCTCCACGGTCACGCGGCTGTGCATCACGGTGGCGGCCAGACTCCCGGGCTGCTCGGTCCGCCACATGTGGACGACGTCGGTGCCGGCGGCGACGGCGGCGAGGACCTGGGTGCGCCGGGTCCAGCCGTCCCAGCCCGTCGTCTCGTCGAGGAGCCGCGCCATCGCCACCCAGCGTCCGGTGCGTAAGTCCTGGACGGCGTTGCGCAGGGCGTGGTCGTGGCCCGCGGGGTGGTAGACGGGTCTGAAGCCGTGTCCGGCCATCAGGGGGTGGTGCGTGGTGTGGATGACATGGGTCCTCGGTGGATGGGAGGGGGTGGTCAGTCCCCCGGCGGGCGTCCCGGCCGTTGATCGGCGATCACTATAGAGGGCTCTGGATCCGACCGGTCCACTTTCTTTCCTGACGGTAATTATCAAGCCAACGACCGGAATTGACTTACTGTCAGGTTCGGCGACGGACCTGACGTGATCACCCGGCGAGGCTTGACGGAGCGCCTCGACGACGGCACCCTGACCCTTTTCGGTGATCGGATGATCACCGAACGTCCAGGGACAGGAGCAGCGATGACGGTCGGCCCGGTACTCGCCGTCGACCAGGGCACCTCGGGCACCAAGGCCCTCGTCCTCTGCCCCGAGCGCGGAGTCGTCGGCAGCGGTACCGCTCCGGTGCGGCCCCGGTATCTGCCGGGCGGTCTGGTCGAGGTCGACCCGCGTGAGCTGTACGACTCCGTGGTCACCGCGGGCCGCGCGGCGCTCGCCGAAGCCGGTACGCCGGTCGTCGCCGTGGGTCTCGCCAATCAGGGCGAGACGGTCCTCGCCTGGGACCCCGCCACCGGTGAGCCGCTCACCGACGGCCTGGTCTGGCAGGACCGCCGAGCGGCCTCCGTCTGCGCCGGACTCGACTCGCACGCGGAGCAGTTGAGGCATCTGACCGGTCTCCCCCTCGACCCCTACTTCGCCGCTCCCAAGATGGCCTGGATCCGCCGCCACGCCACCGGCGCAGGCGTCGTCACCACCAGCGACGCCTGGCTCGTCCACCGGCTGACCGGCGCCTTCGTCACCGACGCGGCGACCGCCGGGCGGACCGGACTCCTCGACCTCGACACCGTCGCCTGGTCGGAGACCGCCCTCGACCTGTACGGCCTGGGCGGCGAACGCCTCCCCCGGGTCGTGGACTGCGACGCGCCCGTCGGCACCACCACCGCCTTCGGCCCGGCGCTGCCGCTCACCGGCCTGCTGGTCGACCAGCAGGCGGCGCTGCTCACCCAGAGCGCCGACGACCCGGCCGCCGCCAAGTGCACGTACGGCACCGGCGCCTTCCTCCTGGCACAGACCGGCCCCGAGGCCCGGCGCGCGTCCTCGGGCCTGGTCAGCTGTGTCGCCTGGCGGCTCGGCGGACAGGTCGCCCACTGCCTGGACGGCCAGGTGTACACCGTCGCCTCCGCCGTGCGCTGGCTCACCGACCTCGGTGTCATCGGCGGGGCCGCCGAGATCGACCCGGTCGGCGGAGGGGTTCCGGACACCGGGGGCGTCACGTTCGTGCCCGCGCTCGCGGGGCTCGCCGCGCCCTGGTGGCGGGGCGACGTGCGCGGCTCGCTCAGCGGGCTGGGCCTGGACACCACGCCGGGCCATCTGGTCCGCGCCCTCTGCGAGGGCATCGCCGCGCAGGTCGTGGAACTCGCCTCGGCCGTCGCCTCGGACCGGGGCGCGCCACTGACCTCGCTGCGCGCCGACGGCGGCCTCACCCGGTCCGCGCTGCTCATGCAGACCCAGGCGGACCTCCTCCAACTGCCCGTCGAGGTCTCGTCGTTGCCGGACGCGACGGCGCTCGGCGTCGGCGCGGTGGCCCGGCTCGGGCACGAACCCGGGCTCACGCTCCGCGAGGCCGTACCGGAGTGGAAGCCCTCGGCCGTGTACGAACCCCGGATCTCGGGCGCCGAGGCGGGTGAGCGGCTCGCGCGGTTCCGGGCGGAGGTGACGGCGCTGGTCGAGCGGGCGGGGTCGGGGTCGGGAGCACCGGCGCGCGAGGGCTCGGGCTCGGAAGCGCCGACAAGCGGGGGCCCCGGCACGGGCTCGGTCTCCGGCACAGGCTCGGGCTCCGGCTCGGGGGCACCGACGCACGAGGGCTCCGGCTCCTGATGAGTGTCACCCGCACCGGCCCCCTCCCCGCGGGCTCCGCCGCGACGTACGACGTCGTGGTCGTCGGAGCGGGGGTCGTCGGCTCCGCCATCGCCCGGACGCTGGCCCGCCACCCCCTGAGGGTCGCCCTCGTGGAGGCCGCGAACGACGTCGGCGACGGGACGTCGAAGGCCAACACCGCCATCCTGCACACCGGTTTCGACGCCCTGCCGGGCACGCTTGAGGCGACGCTCGTCCGCGAGGGATACCGCCTCCTCTCCTCGTACGCCCAGGAGGCCGGCATCCCCGTGGAGCCGGTCGGCGCCCTGCTCGTCGCCTGGGACGAGCGGCAGCGGGACGCACTCCCCCGCCTCATGGAGAAGGCCGAGCACAACGGACACCGCACGACACGACTGCTCACGGCCGCCGAACTCCGAGCACGTGAACCGCACTTGGGGCCCGGCGCGCTCGCCGCGCTCGAAGTGCCGGGCGAGTCGGTCGTCTGCCCGTGGACGACCACCCTCGCGTACGCCACCCAGGCCGTCCGCTCGGGCGTCGACCTGCACCTCGACTGCCGCGTGGAGAAGGTCCGTCCGGGCGATCCGTACCACCGGCTCGTCACCCGGCGCGGGGTCCTGCGGACCAGGCACCTGGTGAACGCCTGCGGTCTGCACGCCGACGCCTTCGACGCGCTGGTCGGCCGCGAGGACTTCACCGTCACCCCGCGCCGGGGGCAGCTGCTCGTCTTCGACAAGTTCGCGCGCGACCTGGTGCGGCACATCCTGCTCCCCGTGCCGGGCCCGCTCGGCAAGGGCGTGCTGATCGCGCCGACGGTGTACGGGAACGTCATGCTGGGGCCCACCGCCGAGGACCTGGACGACAAGACCGCCACCGGCACGACGGCGGAGGGACTCGCCGGACTCCGCGAGCAGGGCGGCCGGATCCTCCCCGCGCTGCTCGACGAGGAGGTCACCGCCGTCTACGCCGGGCTCCGGGCCGCCACCGGGCAGGAGGACTACCGGATCGCCGCGCATCCGGAACTCCGGTACGTGACGGCGGGCGGGATCCGGTCCACCGGGCTCACCGCCTCCCTGGCCATCGCCGAGCACGTCCGCGGGCTGCTCGCCGACTGCGGGCTCGGCCTCGGGCCCGAGCGCCCCCTCGCCCGGCTCCGGATGCCGAACCTCGGCGAGGCCTTCCCCCGCCCGTACCGGGACGCCCGGCTCATCGCCAGGGACCCGGACTTCGGTGCGATCGTCTGCCACTGCGAGCGGGTCACCCGCGGCGAGATCCGGGCCGCGCTCACCTCGACGATCCCGCCGGGCGGCCTCGACGGCCTGCGCCGCCGCACGCGCGCGCGTGGCGGCCGCTGCCAGGGAAACCACTGCGGCGCCGAGGTACGGGCGTTGTTCGAGGAGCACGCGGGGCGCCGGGAGGGGGCCCGGTGAGCCGTATGGACGTGGTCGCGCGCGTACGAGGAGGGGCCCGGTGAACCGTACGGTCGACGTGCTCGTGGTGGGCGCAGGGCCCGCCGGGCTCGCCGCGGCCGCACGCCTCGCGGCGGCGGGGGCGGGCCGCGTCGAGGTCCTGGAGCGTGAGCAGGCGGCCGGCGGGGTCCCCCGGACCTGCGCCCGCCCGGGATTCGGCGCCGACGCCCGGGGCCGCCCCCTGGACGGCCCGGGCTACGCGCGCCGCTCGGTGCGCGCGGCTCTGCGGGCCGGGGCCACCGTCCGTACGGGCGTGTCGGCCACCGGCTGGGCGGGGCCGCTCACCCTCGACGTCACCGCGCCGACCGGGCTCGAACGCGTCCGGGCCCGCGCGGTCGTCCTGGCCACCGGGGCCCGCGAACGCCCCCGCAGCGCACGGCTCGTCCCGGGGTCCCGGCCCGCCGGGGTGCTGACCACGGGCGAGCTCCAGCGGCTGGTCCACCGCTTCGGGGCGCGGCCGGAGCACATCGGGCGGCGGGCGGTGGTGGTCGGGGGCGATCCCGTGGCCCGCGACGCCGTGCGGACGCTGCGCGCCGCCGGCGTCGAGGTGGTGGCCGTCGTGTGCGAAGACCCGGCGAGAAGGTCGGCGTTCGGGGCTCCGGTACTCGGCGGCGCGGTCGTGTCGGAGCTCGTCGGCCGCGGAGGGCTGACCGGGGTGCAGGTCCGGGGCGGGGCGGACGGCACGACGCGGCACACCCTGCGGTGCGACACCGTGGTCTTCACCGGGGACTGGATCCCGGACCACGAACTCGCCCGCGCCCGCGGGCTGCCGTTGTCGCCCGGCACGCGCGGCCCCGCGACGGACGGCTCCTTCCGCACCACGGCTCCCGGGGTCTTCGCGGTCGGCAACCTCCTGCGCGGCGTGGAGCCGGCGGTGGTGGCCGCCGCGGAGGGGCGCGCGGTGGCGGCGGCCGTGATCGACCTGCTCGAAGGAGGGCCCTGGCCGGAGGGCGGCGTGCCGGTGGGAATCCCGACAGGAGCGCCGACGCGCTCGGCGGGATCGGCGCGGCCGCTGCGGTGGGTGACGCCCGGTCTGCTCGGCGCGGTGGCCACGCCTCTGCTCGTACGGCCGGAGCGCCGGCTCGTACGCCCCGTCCTGACTGTCACCCAGGACGGCGTCCCGCTGCGGCGGATGCGGCTGAGCGGCTCGCTCGTCCCCTGGCGTTCGGTGCGGCTGCCGGCACGGTGGGCGGACGGGGTGGACCTCGGGGGTGGTCCGGTGCTGGTCGGCGCCGAGGAGTGAGGTGTGCGGCGGGGACCTTCGGCCAGACTGACCGGCATGTCTGACAAACGCAGTGCGGGCCTTCTCGTCTTCCGCCGTACGACGGACGGTGGCGTCGAGGTACTCATCGGTCATATGGGCGGGCCCTTCTGGGCGTCCCGCGAGCAGTCGGCCTGGTCGATCCCCAAGGGGGAGTACGAGCCGGACGAGGCCCCCGAGGCGGCGGCGAGCCGCGAGTTCCTGGAGGAGCTGGGGCTTCCGGCGCCCGAGGGCGAGTGGCTGGACCTCGGCGAGAACCGGCAGCGCAACGGCAAGCTCGTCACCATCTGGGCCGTCGAGGGCACCCTCGACCCGACCGCGATCGTGCCGGGCACCTTCACCATGGAATGGCCTCCGCGCTCCGGCGTCCAGGGGGAGTTCCCGGAGATCGACCGGGTGGGCTGGTTCGTCCCGGAGGCGGCCGCGCCGCTGCTCGTGGAGGGTCAGCGGGTCTTCCTGGAACGGCTGGTGGAGCGGCTCGACGGGCGGGGCTGAGGGCGATTGTCAGACCCGTACGAGAGGGTGGTGAGCGCCGAACTGTCGAGAGGGAGCCCGACATGACCACGACCACGATCACCGCCAGCGAGCGCGCGGCCGCCCAGGCGTACCTGCGGTTGCTCGAATCCACCCAGGCGGTGCTGACCGATCCGCAGCTCGCCCCGTACGCGGGGGTGATGCTCACCCATCCGATGGCCGAGGCCGACGAGGCGCTCCGCGCGGCCGGCCTCGTGGGGAACGAGGCCAGGCTCCTGCGGCTCGTCTCGTCCCTGCGCACCTCCCCCGCGACCGCCTGGGGGCGTACCGGGTGAGGAGGGGTCCAGGTCCGGAGGGAGCCGGGTGCGGGTGCGGGGCGCCCCGCACCCGCGCCGCTCGGGCGCCGGTCAGCCGCCCGGCCGGACCGGAAGCGTCCTGACGCTGTTGCCGACGAAACCGGCGTGGCGGGGCAGCTCCGGCTCGGGCACGGCCAGGTCCAGCTCGGGGAAGCGGGTGAAGAGCGCCTCCAGGGCGATGGTGGCCTCCATCCGGGCGAGCGGGGCGCCCAGGCAGTAGTGGGGGCCGTGGCCGAGCGACAGGTGCTTCACCGTCGCCGTACGGGTCACGTCGAAGCGGCCGGCATCCGGGCCGTGGGCCTTGGTGTCCCGGCCCGCCGCCGAGTACCCGGCCAGAACGGGCGTGCCCCTCGGGATGAAGGTGCCGTCGACCGTGAGGTCGCGGGTCGGATAGCGGAACGGGAAGTAGCTGACCGGGCTGTCCCAGCGGAGGGTCTCCTCCACCACGTCCGCCCAGGTCGCACGGCCCTCGACGACCAGGGCGAGCTGGTCGCGGTGGGTGCAGAGCGCCCGGACCGCGTTGGTGAGCAGGTTCAGGGTGGTCTCGTGGCCCGCGACGATCAGCAGGAGCAGGGTGCCGATCAACTCGGCCTGGCCGAGCCGGTCGCCGTCCTCGTCCCGGGCCGCGATGAGCGCGCTGGTGAGGTCGTCACCGGGGGCCGCGGCCTTGTCGGAGGCGATGGAGGCGAGGAGTTCGACGAGTTCGCGGTTGGCCGCGACGGCCTGCTCGGGCGTGGTGTCGGTGGCGACGACCAGGCTGGAGAGGTGGTGCAGCCGGTCCTGGTGGGCGGCGTCGACGCCGAGGAGTTCGCAGATGACGCCGAGCGGCAGCGGAAGGGCGAAGTGGCGGCGCAGGTCGGCGACGCCGTCTCCGGTCCGGGCCGCCTCGGCGAGCCCGTCGAGGAGCCCGGCGGTGACCGCCTCGACGCGCGGGCGGAGTTCCTCCACCCGGCGGCCGGTGAAGGCGCTGCTCACCAGGGTGCGGAGCCGCCGGTGGTCGGCGCCGTCCGCGGTGATCATGCCGGGCACGGTGGCGAAGGTCCGCAGGGGCCAGCCGTCGGGTATGCGGCCCTCGGCGAGCGCGGTGAAGTGCTGGGGGCCCTTGGCGACGTCGGGGTGGGAGAGGAAGTCCCGGAGGGCGTCGTGGCCGAGGACGGCCATGCCGTCGATCTCGCCGGGGAGCACCACCGGGGTGACGGCGCCTTCGGCGAGGAGGCGGGCGTTGTGTGCGTGGGGGCAACCGCCGGAGGGGTCGAGGCGGTGGGGTGGGCGGGGGGTGGGCGCGGGCAGTGCGTTCACTTCGGCAGCTCCTGTCTGCGGGCCTTCGGGGCGGGACCGGGGCGGTGCGGGGGCCTTGTCGTGCGGGACGAGATCGGTGCGGGTCTCAGCGGTGCGTGACGAGATCGGTGTGGGACGAGAGCGGTGCGGGTCTCAGCGGTGCGGGGGCTGGGGGTGTCCGCGCACGCGACGGTGCCGTCCCGTGTGCCCACCCGTGCCACCCGGGGTCCCCCGGACGAAGTCCCGGGGGGGGGGAGGGTCGATGGCCCGCACCGCGGAGGGTGCGGCGAGGTCGGGGTCGTGCGTGTGCGGGTCGAGCCTACGGTCAATGCTGTTCTGTTCGTGGGGGGTTGTGGGGCACAGAGGCTCCTCGGCCCAGGAGTTCGGCCAGGCCTCGGCGGGTTGCCGCCACGACGACCCGGTCGTCCGGTTTCAGGACGCGGTCGGGGTCCAGGCGCCAGGCCTGGCCCGTACCCTGCCTCGTGCCGCTGCCGTCCATGGCGATGACGCGCCATTTGCCCGGGTGGAAGGCCTCGGCCACGGTCAGGCCGTCGAGGAGCGGGTGGGCCGCGACGTCCACCGCGGCGAAGAGGAGGACCCGGCGCTCGACCGGTACGGCGCCGAGCACCTGACGGCCCAGCATGGCGCCCGCAAAGGCGGGTGCGGCCAGGTGGGAGACGCTGCGGCTGCGGGTGAGGGCCGCAGGGTGGGCCGTCCGGAGCGTTCGGAAGACGGCCGTGGCGAAGTCGTCGTCGTACAGGCGCAGGACCACCCTCAGGTCGGGGCTGACGGCGCGGGCGGAGAGCGCCGCCTCCAGGTTGGTGATGTCGATGCTGGTCAGCGCGAGCAGGGCGTGGGCGCGGTCGATGCGGGCGGCCTCCAGGACGCCCTCCTCCGTGACGTCGCCGATGACGGTGGGGACACGCAGCCGTCTGGCGACGGCGATGCCCCGGGCCTCCGGGTCGGACTCGACGCAGACCACGGGGATGTCCAGCCGGCGGAGCCGGGCGAGGACGCGGGTGCCGACCTTGCCGAGGCCGAGGAGGACGACGTGCCCGGAGAGTCCGCGCGGCGGCCGACGGAGGGTGGTCGCCGAACGGAAGGTGCCGAGGCCTTCGATGAGGGCGGCGACGATCACCGGCAGCAGGAGCAGTCCGACGAACCCGGCGAGGATCTGGAGGACCTGCCTGCTGGTCGACTCCCCCACGGCCGGGTCGCCGATGGCGAAGATGTCGAGCAGCGTCAGATAGGCGGCGTGCAGCGGGTGGTCGCCGGTGGTGAAGGTGGAGGCCAGGGCGAGTGCGAGGACTGCGGCGGCCGCCCCCGCGAGGGACCAGCGCAGCCGGCGTGAGAAGAGCGAGGCGACGGGCAGCACGGAGGTGGCGAGCCGGGCGGGAGCCACGGCGGGGCCCGCCGCGGTGACCGCTTCGAGGGTGACGGCGGCGCGGCCGGTGGCGGCGGCCACCGTGCGGTCGTCCGGCAGCAGTCGGGGGCCCGCGTCGCCGCTCCGCTCGGAGCCCTCGCAGCCCGCCGGGTCGCCGGCCGTGGCCGAGAGCAGGGCCAGCGTGCACAGGCCCGGGTCGGGGGCCGCTCCGGCGGCGGGCAGCCGCTCCACCGCGTGCAGGAGCAGTCCGCCGGCCTGGACGACCTTGCTCGTGCCGGCGACCGCGGCCGCCGCGAGGCCGGGGGCGGCGGTGTCGACGTCCGAGAGGACGGTGGTGGCGGCGGCCGGCCTGTCGGGGTCGAGGCCGGGTTCGGCGACGGCGGCGGCCTGGTCGAGGAGGGTTTCCAGGTGCTGGCCGAGCTTGCGGTTGTAGAGCCGGATGACGAGGCGCAGCCGGGGGTTGAGGCGGCGGGCGGTGAGTGCGGCCCGGATGTTGGTCTCGTCGTCCTCGTGGACGAGGGCGAGCGCGGCGGCCCGCTCCACGCCCACGTCCGTCAGGGCCCGGTCGTCGGCGTCGGCGGACTCGACGACGCGCAGGGTGCCGATCGGTTCACCGCCGTCCGCGCCGGAGGCCGCCGGGGCGGCCGGGACGGAGGTGCCGGGAGCCCCCGCCGGGGCGGTGGTGGCCGTGGTGCGGATGACGGCGGCCGTGACGCGTCCGAAGAGGGCCAGCGCCCGGCCGGTGCGAGCGGTGGGTGTCCGCGGGGCGTCGGGCCGTACCGGCACGAGGAGGGTGACCTGCTCCCCGTACACCTCGTGCAGCTCGCCCGCGAGACGGTGGGCGAGGGCGTCGTCCCCGCAGACGATCATGTGCCCGGCGGCGGCCTGACGCGGCTGCCGCTCGGTACGGAAGGCGGGCGCGCCGAAGGGGCCGCCGGCGGAGGTCCCCGAGGGCCTGGTGGGGCCCGGAAAGGACCGGGAGGCCGGTTCGACGGGAGGCGCTCCGGCGCTCTCGGTGGGAACGCCGTTGCTCTGGTACGGGTGTGAGGGCACGTCACAAGAATGCCCTGCGCCACCGACAGCGGGCCGGAAAGGGCGTCGCCACCCGGGCGGGCTCACGACTCGCCGCCGTACGCCACACCCGCTACGCCGGTCGGCGCACTCCGATCTGCGCGTTCCGCGCCCCCTTCCTACGGTTACTGAATGATCGTCACGTCAGCTGTCCGTCATGCTGCCGCCGGTACCGCGGCGGTGCTGCTCGTACTGCCCACTCCGTCGGCCACGGCATCTCCTGTCACCTCGACCGCGACTGTCACCTCGACCGCGGCAGTCGCCCCTTCCGCGACCGTCACCGCTGCTCCCGGGTCCCTCGGGCCCTCTCTCCGGGAGCCCACGCCGCCCGCGCGCCGGTACGTCGACCGGGCCCGCCTCGACCTGAAGGGCACCCAGGTGCAGCCGCTGCCGGGCGCGCCCGACGTGCCCTCGCTCTCCGCGCTGTCGTGGGTGGTCGCGGACGCGTCGTCGGGCGAGGTGCTCGCCGCGCGCAACGCCCACCGGAAGCTGCCGCCGGCCAGCACCCTCAAGGCGCTGTTCGCCCTCACCGCGCTCCCTCACCACGAACCCTCCGAGCAGCACACCGTGGCCGATTCCGAGCTGACCGGGATCGGGGACGGCAGCAGCCTGGTCGGGGTGAAGGAGGGCTACACGTACAAGGTCTCCGACCTGTGGAACGGTGTGTTCCTCAGTTCCGGGAACGACGCGGTGCACGTCCTGGCCGCGATGAACGGCGGCTGGGAGTCGATGCCCGGGAAGATGCAGGAGAAAGCCAGGTCACTGGGGGCCCTGGACACCCAGGTGGTGTCCCCCGACGGGTACGACGCACCGGGACAGGTGTCCTCCGCGTACGACCTTGCGGTGTTCGGCAGGGCCGGGCTCCAGGACCCGGCGTTCACCCGGTACTGCTCGACCCGGTACGCCGACTTCCCGGCGGGCTCCTGGTCGTACGGCATCGCCAACACCAACCGGCTCCTGACGGGCGCGGACGGCGTGGACCGCTACCCGGGGCTCATCGGGATCAAGAACGGCTACACGAGCAACGCGGGCAACACGTTGATCTCGGCGGCCCGGCGCGGCGACCGGACGCTGGTCGTCTCGGTGATGAACCCGCAGAGAGGCGGCGGACTCGCCGTGTACGAGGAGGCGCGTGAGCTCCTGGACTGGGGCTTCGACGCGGCCGAACGGGTCCAGCCGGTGGGCTCGCTGCTCCCCGCACCGACCGTGCCGGCGAAGGCGGCGGCCGGTTCGGGCAACCGTGCGGTGACGGTGGCCCGTGAGAGCCGCGAGGCGAAGGCGGACAGTCGGCCGCCCCAGGCCGGCGCGGAGGCCGCGGCCGCGCCCGCGGCCGCGCCCGCGAAGGATCCCGCGCGCGGGGAGGAGTCCTCGGGCGCGTCGGCCGGCCTCCCGCTGGCCCTGGTGGGCTCGGCCTGCGCGGCGGCGCTCGCCCTGTGGGCCCTGCGCCGCAGGACGGCCCACCGGGCGGGCTGACGAGGGGCGCACGGGACCGGGTCGGCCGGGGCGGCCGGGACCGGGGCCGCCCGGGCCGAGCCGGGCCGGACCGGACCGGACCCGGCCCGGCCGGGGGGCCCCCGGGCCCGGCCAGGCCGGGCCACGCCCCACCACGCAGGCCCGTCCCCGGCCAGCCCCGCCC
>NZ_JBHTSA010000044.1:0-65148 GCF_042795405.1 Streptomyces sp. NPDC056480
GCCCGCCCACGGCTTCGGGCAAGGGGGCGGCCCGGTGCCCCGGGGCGCGCCCCTTGCGCGTGTGCGGGAGGTCCCGCCCGGCGGCCGGGCGGGACGGTCGGTCAGCCGGCCAGGCAGGACGGGCCGAGCAGCACCTTCAGGTCGCCGAAGAGCGCCGGATCGGCCTGCACCCGGTGCCGGTCGAGGCGCAGCACGGTCGTGGTCCGGGGGCCCTGGAGCTTGATCCGTACCTCGGTGTTGCCCTTGTGGTGGCCCAGGATCTCGCCGAGGCGGGTGACCATCGGCGGGGTCACCTTGACGGTGGGGATGGTGAGGATCACCGGAGCGTTGGTCCCGGCGTTCGACAGGTCGGGGACCATCAGCTCCATGGCGACGAGCCGGGGCACGTCCTCGCGCTTGTCGAGCCGGCCCTTCACGAAGACGACCGTGTCCTCGACGAGCTGGGTGGAGACCAGCTGGTAGGTGGCCGGGAAGAACATGCACTCGATGGAGCCGGCGAGGTCCTCGACGGTGGCGATGGCCCAGGCGTTGCCCTGCTTGGTCATCTTCCGCTGGAGGCCGGAGATGATGCCGCCGATGGTGACGACCGCGCCGTCGGAGTGCTCGCCGCCGGTGAGCTGGGAGATCGCCGCGTCCGTCTTGTCGGACAGGACGTGCTCGATGCCGAAGAGCGGGTGGTCGGAGACGTACAGGCCGAGCATCTCGCGCTCCTGGGCGAGCAGGTAGGACTTCTCCCACTCGACGTCGGAGAACTCGACGTCCAGGCCGAAGCCGGGCTCGTCGGCGGACTCGTCGCCCATGCCGCCGAACAGGTCGAACTGTCCCTCGGCCTCCTTGCGCTTGACCGCCACCACGTTGTCGATCATCGGTTCGTGGTGGGCGACCATGCCCTTGCGGGTGTGGCCCATCTCGTCGAAGGCGCCGGCCTTGATCAGCGACTCGATGGTCCGCTTGTTGCAGACGACGGCCTCGACCTTGTCGAGGAAGTCGGGGAAGGTCGAGTACTTCCCCTTCGCCTTGCGCGACTTGATGATCGACTCGACGACGTTCGTGCCGACGTTGCGGACGGCGGAGAGGCCGAAGAGGATCACGTCGTCGCCCTGGGCGGCGAAGTTCGACTCGGACTCGTTCACGTTCGGCGGGAGGACCTTGATGCCCATCCGGCGGCACTCGTTGAGGTAGACGGCGGACTTGTCCTTGTCGTCCTTGACCGAGGTGAGCAGACCGGCCATGTACTCGGCGGGGTAGTTCGCCTTGAGGTAGGCGGTCCAGTAGGAGACCAGGCCGTATGCGGCGGAGTGCGCCTTGTTGAAGGCGTAGCCGGCGAAGGGGACCAGCACGTCCCAGAGCGCCTGGATGGCCTCGTCGGTGTAGCCGTTCTTCTTCGCGCCCTCCTGGAAGATGACGAAGTTCTTCGCCAGCTCCTCGGGCTTCTTCTTGCCCATCACGCGTCGGAGGATGTCGGCCTCGCCGAGGGAGTACCCGGCGATGATCTGGGCGGCCTTCTGCACCTGCTCCTGGTACACGATCAGGCCGTAGGTGACCGCGAGCACCTCTTCGAGCGGCTTCTCCAGCTCGGGGTGGATCGGGGTGATCTCCTGCTGCTTGTTCTTGCGCAGGGCGTAGTTCGTGTGCGAGTTCATGCCCATCGGGCCCGGCCGGTACAGGGCCGAGACGGCGGAGATGTCTTCGAAGTTGTCGGGCTTCATCAGCCGCAGCAGCGAACGCATGGGTCCGCCGTCGAACTGGAAGACGCCGAGGGTGTCACCGCGGCAGAGCAGTTCGTACGTCTTGGGGTCGTCCAGCGGCAGGGCCAGCAGGTCGAGGTCGATGCCCTTGTTGGCCTTCACCATCTTGACGGCGTCGTCCATGATCGTGAGGTTCCTGAGACCCAGGAAGTCCATCTTGATCAGGCCGAGCGACTCGCACTGGGGGTAGTCCCACTGCGTGATGGTCACGCCGTCGGTGTGCCGCACCCAGATGGGCGCGTGGTCGACGATCGGCTCGCTGGACATGATCACGCCGGCCGCGTGGACGCCCATCTGCCGGACCAGGCCCTCGACGCCCCGGGCGGTGTCGATGACCTTCTTGACGTCCGGCTCGTTCTCGTACATCGCGCGGATCTCGCCGGCCTCGCTGTAGCGCGGGTGCGAGGGGTCGGTGATGCCGTTGAGGTCGATGCCCTTGCCGAGGACGTCGGCGGGCATGGCCTTGGTGAGCCGGTCGCCCATGGCGTAGGGGTAGCCCAGGACGCGCGCGGAGTCCTTGATGGCGTTCTTCGCCTTGATCTTGCCGTACGTGCCGATCATGGCGACCTTGTCGGAGCCGTACTTCTCCGTCACGTACCGGATCACCTCGACGCGCCGACGCTCGTCGAAGTCGATGTCGACATCGGGCATCGAGACGCGCTCGGGGTTGAGGAAGCGCTCGAAGATCAGTCCGTGCGGGATCGGGTCGAGGTCGGTGATGCCCATGGCGTACGCGACGATCGAGCCGGCCGCGGAGCCTCGGCCGGGGCCCACGGCGATGCCCTGCTTCTTCGCCCACATGATGAAGTCGGCGACGACGAGGAAGTAGCCGGGGAAGCCCATCGAGATGATCGTGTCCATCTCGTACTCGACCTGCTTCATGCGGTCCTCGGGGATGCCCCCGGGGAAGCGGCGGTGCATGCCCCGCATGGTCTCCTCGCGGAACCAGGTCGTGTCGGTGTAGCCCTCCGGGATGTCGAACTTCGGCATGAGGTTCTTCTCGACGAACATGCCGGTGGTGTCGATCTGCTCGGCGACCAGGAGGGTGTTGCGGCAGCCCTCCTGCCAGGCGTCCGAGGAGTCGATGGCGTACATCTCGTCCGTGGACTTCAGGTAGTAGCCGGTGCCGTCGAAGCGGAAGCGGTCCGGGTCGGAGAGGTTCTTGCCGGTCTGGATGCAGAGCAGGGCGTCGTGCGCGGTCGACTCGTGCGCGTACGTGTAGTGCGAGTCGTTGGTGACGAGCGGCGGGATGCCGAGCTTCTTGCCGATCTCCAGGAGTCCGTCGCGGACCCGGCGCTCGATCTCGATGCCGTGGTCCATCAGCTCCAGGAAGTACCGGTCCTTGCCGAAGATGTCCTGGTACTCGGAGGCGGCCTTCAGCGCCTCGTCGAACTGGCCGAGCCGGAGCCGGGTCTGCAGCTCGCCCGAGGGGCAGCCGGTGGAGGCGATGAGCCCCTCCGACCACTGGGAGATGGTCTCCTTGTCCATCCGGGGCCACTTCTGCAGCCAGCCCTCGGCGTACGCGTCGGAGGAGAGCTTGAAGAGGTTGTGGAGTCCGGTGGCGTTGGCCGCCCAGATCGTCTTGTGGGTGTAACCACCGGAACCGGAGACGTCGTCCCGCTTCTGGTGCGGCTGCCCCCACTGGATCTTCCGCTTGTTCCGCCGCGACTCGGGGGCGACGTACGCCTCGATGCCGATGATCGGCGTGACCCCGGCCTTCTTCGCCGTGTGGAAGAAGTCGTACGCCCCGTGCAGGTTGCCGTGGTCCGACATCGCGATGTGGGTCATGCCCATCTCGTTGCACGCGTTGAACATGTCCTTCAGCCGCGCGGCACCGTCCAGCAGCGAGTACTGGGTGTGGACGTGGAGGTGCGTGAAGGGCGGCTTGGTCACGGCGGGAGGCCTCCGGAAAACAGGAGTCGACAGGCTGCGGACAGTCTGGGGGGACAGCGTGGAAGTCTACGTCTCCGGACTGACAGGCGTCGGGCACTCGCGGCTAGGGTCGCGCGTTGAGAGACACGGAACACCTGTCCAAATTGTCATGAACAGTCTTGCAGCACGTCCGGTACCAGGAGGCACCTCGATGTCGGTCCCCCAGCCCACCGCCACGGAGCGCGGTGAGCACATCCTCGCCGTCTTCGACACCGCCTTCGGCGAGCTCCTCGCCGCCGACCCCGCGGCCTTCCGCGTCAAGTTCCGGAAGATGGCCGGCTCGGCCTTCGCCTTCTACCGGGGCACGGCCTGTCTGTTCTACGCCGACCAGGAGCGGGAGAGCGCCGGGCGGGCGGACGGGAACCACGCCGTCGGGCCCTACCTGGACGAGCGCACCGGCCGGGTCTGGATCCACGGCGACCTGCACGCCGAGAACTTCGGCACGTACATGGACGCCAACGGACGGCTGATCTTCAACGTCAACGACTTCGACGAGGCGTACGTCGGCCCCTTCACCTGGGACCTCAAGCGGCTCGCGGCCTCGCTCGCCCTCATCGGCTACGCGAAGGCGCTGAGCGACGAGCAGATCAGCCACCTGGTCCGGATCTACGCCGCCTCCTACCGGGAGCGGATCCACGCCCTCGCGACCGGCGCGAAGAACGACGAGCTGCCCCCGTTCACGCTGGACACGGCCGAGGGCGCGCTGCTCGACGCGCTGCGCGACGCCCGCTCCATGACCCGCTTCGGGCTCCTGGAGTCGATGACGGAGATCCGGGACTACGAGCGCCGCTTCTCCGCGGGCGGGGGCGCGATCGAGCTGGACGCGGCCGCGCGCTACAAGGTCCTGGCGGCCTTCGACGGCTACCTGGAGACCCTGCCGGAGTCCAGCCTGGCCCGCCCCGACTCGTACCGGGTCAAGGACGTCGTCGGGCGGCGCGGGATCGGCATCGGCTCCGCCGGTCTCCCGTCGTACAACATCCTCCTGGAGGGCAACAGCGACGCCCTGGAGAACGACGTCGTGATCTACCTCAAGCAGGCGCAGACCCCGGCGGTCTCCCGCCACGTGACGGACGCGGCGGTGCGGGAGTACTTCCAGCACGAGGGCCACCGCACCGTGATCTCGCAGCGGGCGCTCCAGGCGCACGCCGACCCGTGGCTCGGCTGGACGGAGCTGGACGGCGCCGGGCAGCTGGTCGCGGAGGTCTCGCCGTACGCGGTGGACCTCGACTGGTCGGACATCGACGACCCGCAGGACATAGCGGCCACCGTCGCCGACCTGGGCCGGGCGACGGCCACCATGCACGCGGCGGCGGACGACTCCAGCGGGCACTCGCTGGTGCCGTTCTCGACGGAGCGGGCCATCGACGCGGCGATCGCCGCCGACGAGGACGGCTTCGCGGAGCTCCTGGTGGACTTCGCCCACACGTACGGGGCGCGGGCGCGGGCCGACCACCAGATCTTCGTGGACCTCTTCCGCAACGGCCGGATCCCGGGGCTGTAGCGGATTCCCGGGGCCACGGCGGATTCCCGGGGCCCTCGGGGGATTCCCGGGGCCCTCGGGGGATTCCCGGGGCCCACGGGGATTCCCGGGGCCCACGGGGATTCCCGGGGCCTCCGGGGCCGTTCACAGACTGCCTTTAAGGGCGTTTTACGGACCGGCATGGCACACTCCACGACGATGGACATGGCAGGGACGCAGCTGAGGGCGCTGCGGGCGGCGTTCTTCACGGCTCTGGTCGTGACGCTGTCCGTGGCGTCCCACGTGCTGCTCTCACGCGTGCCGCTGCCGCTCGGGACGGTCGTCCCGGTCGCCGTCGGCGTCTTCGCGGTGGCGTACGCCCTCGCGGGCCGCGAGCGGGGCCTCGGCCCGATCGCCGGGCTCCTCGTCCCGCTGGAACTGGCGGCCGACACACTCTTCACCAGCGGCCAGGCCGTCTGTTACGGCGCCGCAGGCGGCCCGGTCGCCGGATCGCTGCGCGCGGTCGGCGTGGAGGTCTTCTGCGGCGGCGCCGTCGGCACGCCGCTGCCCGGCGTGGCCGCCCCCGAGAGCGGCACGGCGGCCGCGCTCCTCGACTCCCCCGACCCGGCGCTGCCCTGGCTGCTGCTCCTGGCCCATGTGGGCGTCGGGCTCTTCGCGGCGGTCTGGCTGCGCGGCGGGGAGCGGGCGCTCGCCCGGCTGCTCGGCGCGGTGGCGGCCTTCGCGTTCCGGCCGCTGCTCCTGGTGGCGGCCCTCTTCCGTACCGGTGGTCCGGCGCCGCGGCGCGCCGGGCGGCCCGCGGGACGGCCCCGGCCCTCCCGTACCCGGCTCCTCACCCACTCCGTGGGACGGCGGGGACCGCCGTGCCCGCGCCTCGCTCTCGTCTGAGCGACGCGCCCCAGGCACGCGGTACCCCTTCATTCCTCACCGTCACGGAGATCACGATCATGAGTGCACGCAACAACCAGGCCAACAAGGCTGCCGCCCGCGAGCGTCTGCGCGTCGAGCGCGAGCACCAGGCGAAGAAGGACCGGGCCCGCCGGCAGCTCGTCGTCGGCGTCTCGGCCGTGGCCGTCCTCGCGGCGGCCGGCGGCATCGGCTACGCGGTGGTCCGGTCGAACCAGCCCTCCGCGTGGGAGTCGGCCGCGAAGGCGACCACCGTGACCGCCCCGAAGAACACCTCGGGCACGAACGGCACGACCGTCGTCGTCGGCAAGCCGACCGCGAAGAAGACCCTGGAGCTCTACGAGGACTCGCGCTGCCCGGTCTGCGCGACCTTCGAGCAGTCCGTGGGCTCCACGGTCGAGAAGGACGTCGAAGCCGGCAAGTACAAGATCAAGTACGTCGGTGCCACCTTCATCGACGACGCCGCCACGGGCGAGGGCTCGAAGAACGCCCTCTCGGCGCTCGGCGCGGCCCTCGACGTGAGCCCCGAGGCCTTCCTGAAGTACAAGGCGGCGCTCTACTCGGCGAAGTTCCACCCTGAGGAGAACGACGACAAGTTCGCCAAGGACTCCTACCTCCTCGAGGTGGCGGACTCGGTGCCGGCCCTCAAGGGCAACGCCGCGTTCAAGAAGAACGTCGAGGACGGCACCTTCGACGCCTGGGCGATGAAGATGTCGAAGGCCTTCGACGACAGCGGCGTGACGGGCACCCCGACGCTGAAGATGGACGGCAAGCCGGTGACGGTGGCGGGCTCCGACAACCCGCCGATGACCGCGCCGGAGTTCGAGACGGCGATCGGCACGGCCCTCAAGGGCTGACCCGGACCGTACGGAACGGCCTCCTTCGCTCCCTGATCCGCCCGGCGGGTCAGGGAGCGAAGTCGCATGCGGGGGCGAATCCCCCCTGGTGCCGACGGCCCCGTGGACCTTGCCGCCCACCCCGAGGGCGGCGTCCCGCCGGTCCCTCCCGGGGCGAGCGGCCTCCCCGCGGAACCGCCCCGGGGAAAGCCGTTCTGATGCCGGGTCAGGCCGGCCGCCCCCGGAAGCGCCGCCGCCGCGGGGCCGGATGCGACCTGGGGGCGACAATCCGGCGAACTTTCCCGCAAGCCCCTCCCCACCCACCGTACCCGCCAGTAATCTGACTGCCCGTGACCAGTCGTTTCATATCCTCCGCCCCCACGCGGCGCACGGTCGTCAAGGCCGCCGCCGTCACCGCCGTCACCGCGCCCGCCCTCCTCGGCGCGGCCGCCACGGCCCACGCGGCCCCCGGGGCGCCCGCGTTCCTCCACGGCGTCGCCTCCGGCGACCCGCTGCCCGACGGCGTCCTGCTCTGGACGCGCGTCACCCCCACCCCCGAAGCCGTGCCCGGCTCCGGCCTCGGCCCCGACGTCCAGGTCGGCTGGGAGCTCGCCGAGGACCGCGGCTTCGCGCGGATCGTCGCCTCCGGCACGAGCACGGCGAGCGCCGGCTCCGACCACACGGTGAAGGCGGACGTCCGGGGCCTGCGCCCGGCCACCTCCTACTGGTTCCGCTTCACCGCGGGATCCGCCGTCTCCCCCGCCGCCCGCACCCGCACCACCCCGGCCGTCGACGCCGCCGCGCCGGGCGTGCGGTTCGGTGTGGTCTCCTGCGCGAACTGGGAGGCCGGGCACTTCTCCGCGTACCGCCATCTCGCCGCCCGCGCCGACCTGGACGCGATCCTCCACCTCGGCGACTACGTGTACGAGTACGGCAGCGGCACGTACCCCGAGGCGAAGTACACCGTCCGGCAGCACGAGCCGCGCCACGAGATCGTCTCGCTGGCCGACTACCGCACCCGGCACGGCCACTACAAGACGGACGCCGACCTCCAGGCGCTGCACGCGGCCCACCCGGTCATCGCCATCTGGGACGACCACGAGTTCGCCAACGACGCCTGGGAGGGCGGGGCCGAGAACCACACGCCCGGCGCCGAGGGCGACTGGGCGGCCCGGGTCGCCGCGGCCAAGCAGGCCTACTTCGAGTGGATGCCGGTCCGCGCGTCCACCGAGGGCACGGTCTTCCGGCGGCTGCGCTTCGGCAAGCTGGCCGATCTGCACCTCCTCGACCTGCGTTCGTTCCGCTCCGCGCCGGCGAAGACCGGCAGCGGTTCGGTCGACGACCCGGCGCGCAGCATCACCGGCCGCGCGCAGCTTGACTGGCTGAAGTCCGGGCTCGCGGGCTCGGACGCGACCTGGCAGCTGGTCGGCACCTCGGTGATGATCTCGCCGATCGCCTTCGGCGCCCTGCCCGCCCACCTCCTGGAGCCGCTCGCCGAGCTGATGGGCCTGCCGAAGGAGGGGCTCGCGGTCAACGTCGACCAGTGGGACGGCTACACGGACGACCGCAAGGAGCTGCTCGGGCACCTCACCTCGCGGGCGATCCGCAACACGGTCTTCCTGACCGGCGACATCCACATGGCCTGGGCCAACGACGTACCGGTGAAGGCGGCGACGTACCCCTTCTCGGCGTCCGCCGCGACCGAGTTCGTGGTCACCTCGGTGACCTCGGACAACCTGGACGACCTGCTGCACGTGGCTCCGGGGACGCTCTCGGTGGTGGCCGCGGGCGCCGTGAAGGCCGCCAACCGGCACGTGAAGTGGGTGGACATGGACCACCACGGCTACGGCGTGCTCGACGTGACCGCCGAGCGCTCGCAGATGGACTACTACACGGTCTCCGACAAGACGGACCCGGCCGCGACGACGTCCTGGGCGCGCTCGTACCGGACGCTGAGCGGAACGCAGCGTGTCGAGCGGGTGTACCAGCCGGTCCGTTGATGGCTCCCTGACGGCCCATGAGCGATGCTTTTCAGCCATGATCTCTTCTGTTAACGGGAGATCACATCGCTACGGCGGGTGGCTGGTTTCGGAGATCGAATCCGGACACACCACCCGCCTCCGTCGCCTCCGCTGTTACGTCGAGGTCTCAAACTCCGGAAACAGCACAAGAATTTCTTCCCGATGCCCCGAATCGCCCCCCGAATGATTGGGCTTGATCACTCCTCAACGGTGGCTGACATGGACGCGTAATCTCCCCGGCGTGGCGGAGGAAGTTCCTCCCCTCACCCCCCACGAGGAGTCACCATGCGTGCTCTTGTCCGCATATCACCGCGTATGTCACGCCGGATGCTCGGTACGGCCGTCATGGCCGGAACCCTGGCCCTTGCCCCGCTCTCCGCCCCGGTCGCGAGCGGCACCACCACCCTGGCCGGCGCCTCCGCCGAGGAGTGCGCCGACGACGCCGGCGCCCTCTCCGGCGCCCGCAAGGCGCGCGGCGCCGACGGCCACGCCGCCGAGCCGAACGAGGTCACGGCCGCCAAGGCCGCGGCCATGGACGCCGACTTCAAGAAGAAGCTGTCCGCCGCCCGCTCCGAGGCCCGCCTCAGCGGCTCCGCCGACAGAGCCGCCGCGGTGGTGAACATCCCCGTCTACTTCCACGTCATCCACTCCGGTACGACGGGCAAGCTCTCCGCGACCGCGATCACCAACCAGATGAACGTCCTGAACGCGGCCTACGCGGGCCAGGGCACCGGCAACGTGAACTCCAACTTCCAGTTCACCCTGGCCGGCACCGACTACACGGACAACGCGTCCTGGTACAACCTGTCCTCCGGCTCCACCGCCGAGAAGCAGATGAAGCAGACCCTCCGCAAGGGCGGCGCGGGCGCGCTGAACTTCTACACCGCCAACCTGGGCGGCGGCCTCCTCGGCTGGGCGACCTTCCCGTCCTCGTACGCCTCGAACCCGTCCATGGACGGTGTCGTCGTCCTCGACGCCTCGCTCCCGGGCGGCTCCGCGGCCAACTACAACCAGGGCGACACCGCCACCCACGAGGTCGGCCACTGGATGGGCCTCTACCACACCTTCCAGGGCGGCTGCAGCGGCAGCGGCGACGGCGTCGCCGACACCCCGGCCGAGAAGAGCCCCGCCTACGAGTGCCCGACCGGCCGTGACACCTGCACCAACAAGGCCGGCGTGGACCCGATCCACAACTTCATGGACTACACGTACGACGCCTGCATGTACCAGTTCACCTCGGGCCAGGTGACCCGGATGAACGACTACTGGACGGCGTACCGCGCCTGATCCGGCCCCACACGGGTGTGGCCCCCGGGGGAACTCCCCCGGGGGCCACACCCGTTCACCGCGGTCCTACAGGCTGTCCAGGAAGGCCAGCGCCACCGACCACGTCCGGTCGGCCGACTCCTCGTCCCAGTCGGGGAGCTCCGGGTCCGTGAACACGTGCCCCGCTCCCGGGTAGCGGTAGATCTCCACGTCCGCCCCGGCCTTGCGCATCTGCAGGTACCAGGACGACAGCCAGTCGTGCGTCTCGAAGGGGTCGGGATCGGCCACGTGCAGCTGCACGGGCAGCTCGTCCACCGTGGCCGACTCCGCGAGGTCCGAGGTGCCGTGGAAGAGCAGCAGCCCGCGCGCCTTCTCGTCGCCGAGCGCCAGGGTCTGCGCGATCGAGGCCCCGAGGGAGAGGCCCATGTAGACGAGTCCGCGCTCGGAGTACGGGGCGGCGGCGAGGACCGCCCGCTTCAGCAGCTCGTCCTTGCCGATCTCGTCCCGGAGCTCCACGCCCTCCTCCACGGTCCCGACCGTCCGGCCTCCGTAGAGGTCCGGGGTCCAGACCTGGTGCCCGGCGGCACGGAGCCGCTCGGCAGCGGCCTCGACGGAAGGGGTCAGCCCGTAGGCCGAGTGGAAGAGCATGATGTCCATGCGTCCCATCCTGCCACCCGGCCCACGGGACTCAGGCCCCCCGGCCCACCCACCCCCGCCCGCGCCCCCTCACCGCATGCTGCGCACGTCCAGCTGACGCAGCACCCGGTCCACCACCTCCGGGTCGGCGCCCGGTTCGCTGCGGGCCGCGAGCACCTCGTGCCGGGCGGCCGACATCAGCTCCCGCTGGATCCGCTGCACCGCCTTGAAGCGCTTCGTCCGCTCGACGAACGCCGCCCGCCGCTCCTCGTCGACCATGTCCGGACTGATCCGCGCCCCGATGTCGTACGCCCCGCGCAGCAGCCGCTCCTGGACCTCCTCCGGCAGCTCCTCCACCTCCTCGATCTCCTTGAGCCTGCGCCTGGCGGCCTTCGCGGCCCGGATCGCGAGGTCCCGCTCGAGGATCCGCTCGGCGTCCGCGTCGGCCCGTACGCCGAGCCGCTTCACCAGCCAGGGCAGGGTGAGTCCCTGGACGACGAGCGTGGCGATGATCACACAGAAGGCGATGAAGACGATCTCGTCGCGGCCGGGGAAGGGCGCGCCGTCGTCGGTGCGGAGCGGGATGGCGAGCGCGAGCGCCACCGAGGCCACACCCCGCATCCCCGCCCACCACATGACGATGGTCTCCCGCCAGCTGGTCGGGATCTCCTCGTCGATGTCCCGGCGGGTGTGCAGCCGTTTCGCCAGCCAGGTCGCCGGCAGCAGCCACAGCAGCCGGACGCCGACGACCACTCCGACGACGGCGGCGCCCCAGCCGAGCATCTGCCAGCCGCGTCCCTCGGCCACCCCGAAGACATGCACGAGTTCGAGCCCGATGAGGCCGAAGGCGATGCCGGTGACGAGGGTGTCGACGATCTGCCAGAAGGTCTGCCCGGCGAGCCGGCCCATCACGTCGTCGGCGTCGGCCGCGTGCTCGGCGAGGAAGAGGGCGGTGACCAGGACGGCGAGGACGCCGGAGCCGTGCAGCTCCTCGGCGAGGACGTAGCTCACGAAGGGCACGAGGAGGGTGAGGCCGGTCTGGAGGGTGGCGTCGCCGAGCAGCCCGATGAGCTTGTTGGAGAGGTAGCCGAGCGCCAGGCCCACGGCCACGGCGACCACCGCGGAGAGGACGAACTCGCCGAGCGCGTCGGGCCAGGAGAAGGAGCCGCTGACCGCGGCGGCGATGGCCACGTGGTATAGCACGATCGCGGTGACGTCGTTGAAGAGGCCCTCGCCCTCCAGGATCGACACCAGCCGCCGCGGCAGCCCCAGCGAGCCGGCGACGGCGGTCGCCGCGACCGGGTCGGGCGGGGCGACGAGGGCGCCGAGCGCGATCGCGGCGGCCAGCGGAATGCCGGGCACGAGGGCGTTGGCGACGGCCCCGACGGCGGCCGTGGTGACGAACACGAGGGCGACCGCGAGCAGGAAGATCGGCCGCCTGTTGGCCGCGAACTGACGCCAGGAGGTCCGCTGCACGGAGGCGTAGAGCAGCGGCGGCAGCACCAGCGGAAGGATGAACTCCGGCGGCACCTCGACGTTCGGTACGAAGGGCAGGACGGCCAGCCCGATCCCGACGAGGGTCATCAGGACGGGCGCGGGCAGCCCGAGCCGCTCGCCGAGGGGGACCGTCAGCAGCGCGCCGAGCAGCAGCAAGAACAACAGGGCCAATTGATCCACGGACACACCCTGTCACGTATGTCCGTTTTCACGACGACTGCCCCCTGTGTGCGCCCGCTCGCGGCGGGTGCGCCAGAGGGCGCGGCCGAGCGCTCCTGGCGCCGTGCGGGCCCTACAGAGCCCTGCGCATGGCCCGGTGCGGCATGTCCGCGTCCGGGAACTCGGGGCCGTACGC
This sequence comes from Streptomyces sp. NPDC056480, assembly GCF_042795405.1. Classification (NCBI taxonomy): domain Bacteria; kingdom Bacillati; phylum Actinomycetota; class Actinomycetes; order Kitasatosporales; family Streptomycetaceae; genus Streptomyces; species Streptomyces sp. NPDC056480. Next base: position 12,675 of record NZ_JBHTSA010000044.1, read on the forward strand.
CTCGTAGCCGAGCCGCTCGTAGAAACCGAGCGCGTGGGTCTGCGCGTGCAGGTCGACGGCGGTCAGACCGCGCTCGCGCGCCACGTCCTCGATGCCCCGCACGAGCGCGGCGCCGACGCCGAGGCCACGCGCGGCCTTCGAGACCGCGAGCCGGCCGAGCGAGCCCACCGAGGCGTCGGCGCCGGTCTTGCCGACCGCGTCCGCCCCGAAGAGGAGCCGGCCGGTGCCCAGCGGCAGCCCGTCCTCGCGCACGGCGAGCACGTGCACCGCAGTGGTGTCGTACGTGTCGTACTCCAGCTCGGGCGGGACGCCCTGCTCGCCGACGAAGACCTCCCGGCGCACGGCGAAGCAGGCCTCGCGGTCCTCGGGACCGGCCGCCTCACGGACGCTGTACGCCGCGTGCGGGGCGCTCACTGGCTCTCCGCCGCGATCCGGTCCAGGGCCTTCTGGAGGTCTTCGGGGTACGTGCTGGCGAACTCGACCCACGAGCCGTCGCCCGGGTGCTCGAAGCCCAGCCGGACGGCGTGCAGCCACTGCCGGGTCAGACCGAGGCGCTTGGCGATCGTCGGGTCGGCGCCGTACGTGAGGTCACCGACGCAGGGGTGGCGGTGGGCGGACATGTGCACCCGGATCTGGTGGGTGCGGCCCGTCTCCAGCTTGATGTCGAGGAGCGAGGCCGAGCGGTACGCCTCGATGAGGTCGTAGTGCGTGACGGACGCCTTGCCGTCGGCGGTGACCGCCCACTTGTAGTCGTGGTTCGGGTGCCGGCCGATGGGGGCGTCGATGGTGCCGCTCATCGGGTCGGGGTGGCCCTGCACCAGCGCGTGGTAGCGCTTGTCGACCGTGCGCTCCTTGAACTGGCGCTTGAGCGAGGTGTACGCGTACTCCGACTTGGCGACCACCATCAGACCGGAGGTGCCGACGTCGAGGCGGTGCACGATGCCCTGGCGCTCGGCGGCGCCGGAGGTGGAGATGCGGTACCCGGCGGCGGCGAGGCCGCCGATGACCGTGGTGCCGGTCCAGCCGGGGCTGGGGTGGGCGGCCACACCGATCGGCTTCATGATCACGACGATGTCGTCGTCGTCGTGGACGATCTCCATGCCCTCGACGGGTTCGGCGACGATCTGCACCGGTGCGGCCGCGCCCGGCATCTCGACCTCGAGCCACGCGCCGCCGCTCACCCGCTCGGACTTGCCGACGACGGAGCCGTCGACCTGGACCTTCCCTGCGGCGGCCAGCTCGGCCGCCTTCGTGCGGGAGAACCCGAACATACGGGCGATGGCGGCGTCGACGCGCTCGCCCTCCAGGCCATCGGGAACGGGCAGCGTGCGGATCTCGGGACTCGTACTCACTCGTCGAGTATGCCTTGCCCCGAGGTGCTCGGGTCTCGCGGCCGGATCGGCTCAGTCCTTGTGGACGGTGCCGTCGGGGTCCAGACCCCGGAACGACAGGATCACGATGAGGATGCCGCCGCAGACGATCGCCGAGTCGGCGAGGTTGAAGACGGCGAAGTGCGCGGGGGCGATGAAGTCGACGACCGCGCCCTCGAAGACGCCCGGGGAGCGGAAGATCCGGTCCGTGAGGTTGCCCAGCGCACCGCCGAGCAGCAGACCCAGCGCGATCGCCCAGGGCAGGCTGTAGAGCTTCCGCGCCAGCCGGATGATCACGACGATCACGGCGGCCGCGATGCAGGTGAAGATGATCGTGAAGGCCTCGCCCATGCCGAACGCCGCACCCGGGTTCCGGATGGCGTCGAAGCGCAGCCAGTCGCCGATCACCCGGATCGGCTCACGGCCCTCAAGCCTGGCGACCACGAGCATCTTGCTGCCCAGGTCGAGCAGGTAGGCGAGGACGGCCACGACGAACAGGGCGACGATCCTGCGCCTGCCCTTCGGCCGCTCCGCGGGAGCGGCCGAACCGTCGTCGGGCGTGGCCGTACCGTCGGCGGCCACCGTCTCGTCGGAGGCGGCCGGCTCCTCGGCCCCTGCTGAATCCGGCGTACCGATGATGCGCTCCGCCTCTGCCACGTGAGTGAGTCCCTCGACCTCGATGCCTGACCGTGCACCGAGGGTACGGCACAGGCGTACGAGACCGGCAGCCGAGATCACCGGCCGCGCCGCCCCCGGCCGTCGGCCGCGCCGCCCACCACAGTCGGCCGCGCCGCCCTCCGCCGTCAGCCGCGCCGCTCCTGCCGCTGCTTGTCCTCGACGCAGAGCGTGGCCCGGGGGAACGCCTGCATCCGCGCCTTGCCGATCGGCTTCCCGCACACCTCGCAGAGGCCGTACGTGCCCGCGTCGAGCCGTTCCAGGGCGTGCTCGGTCTGTTCCAGCATCTCCCGCGCGTTGGCCGCCAGGGCGAGCTCGTGCTCGCGGGTGATGTTCTTGGTGCCGGTGTCGGCCTGGTCGTCCCCGGCGCCGTCGCCCGAGTCCCGCATGAGGCCGGTGAGCTCCTCCTGGGAGTGCGCGAGCTCGCTGCGGAGTCTCAGCACCTCGGACTGGAGCTCGTTGCGGGCCTCGGTGACCTCGGCCGGGGTCCACGGGTCCTCCCCGGGACGTACCGCGAGCTCGCCGGTCCGGGCGGGAGGCACGGCGGCCTCGTCCCCGGCGGTCGTGACGCCACCCGCGGTCTTCTTCGCTGCCACCGTCCTGGCTCCTGTCTGCTTCTTCGCGGCGGGCGCCGGGGCGGCCGCCTTCTTCGCCGCGGCCTTCTTGGCGGGCGTCTTCCTGGCGGCGGCCTTCGGGGCAACCGTTTCCTCGGCGACCGCCCGCTCCCCCGCGCTCTTCTTCACGGCGGTCTTCTTCACGGCGGCCTTCTTCGCGGTGGTCTTCTTCGCGACCGTCGGCGGCTCCGCGACCGTCGTCCTCGTCCCGGCCACGTCCTTGGCGCCCTCCGCCGAACCGGTGGAACCGGCGGCCGAGGGCTTCTTCGCGGCGGTCTTCTTCGCCACCATGTCGCGGCCCCTTCACATTTTGTGATCTTGCTCGCGAATCGTGCTGGGACGATAAATCGGCCCAAGGCCCGCGGCAACGGGGCACGCCGCCGTTCCCACCCGCCCCCGCACCCCTCGGGGCAGGCCTGCCTCCGTTGTGCCCAGCTCCCCGCCTGGTAATCCGTCCCGCCCCTCCCCCACATGGCCGTACGCCAAGTCCGCACCGCCCCGTATGGCCATTCGGGTCACGGGAAAACCGGTCTGCCACCCCACCCCGGGCCCCGTACACTGGTGCTGGCGAAAGGCTTGGATGGGGACGAGTAGCGTCGTACGCAGCCATGAGCGACCCGGGGACGGTGAGAGCCCGGGGGCGAGCCCGATGTGAAGCATCACCCCGGAGCCGTCGGAAGAAAGCCGCGGGAGACCGCGGTGACTAGACCCGGCGTCGCGACCCCAATGAGGGGGCTCAGGGCGTGCGTGCCCCGGGCCAAGGAGGGTGGTACCGCGGGAGCAGCGCTCTCGTCCCTCCGACGGAACGACGACAGTCCGCCGGAGGAACTCGATGACACCGCCGCAGTACCGCCAGGTGCCCGCCCAGGTCGACCTGCCCGCGATGGAGCACGCCGTGCTCGATCACTGGCGCGAGAACAAGGTCTTCGCCAAGACCCTCGAACAGTCCGAGGGACGCCCCGAGTGGGTGTTCTACGAGGGCCCGCCGACCGCCAACGGCATGCCCGGCGCCCACCACATCGAGGCCCGCGTCTTCAAGGACGTCTTCCCCCGCTTCCGGACCATGCGCGGCTACCACGTGGCCCGCAAGGCCGGCTGGGACTGCCACGGCCTCCCGGTGGAGCTCGCCGTCGAGAAGGAGCTCGGCTTCTCCGGCAAGAAGGACATCGAGGGCTACGGCATCGCCGCGTTCAACGACAAGTGCCGCGAGTCCGTGACCCGGCACACCGACGCGTTCGCCGAGCTGACGACCCGCATGGGCTACTGGGTCGACCTGGACGACGCGTACCGGACGATGGACCCCTCGTACATCGAGTCGGTCTGGTGGTCGCTGAAGCAGATCTTCGACAAGGACCTGCTCGTCCAGGACCACCGCGTCGCCCCCTGGTGCCCGCGCTGCGGCACCGGCCTCTCCGACCACGAGCTGGCCCAGGGCTACGAGACGGTCGTCGACCCCTCGGTCTACGTCCGCTTCCCGCTGACCTCCGGCCCGCTGGCCGGCAAGGCGGCGCTCCTGGTCTGGACGACGACCCCCTGGACCCTGGTGTCCAACACCGCGGTCGCCGCCCACCCCGAGGTCACCTACGTCGTCGCCACCGACGGCGACGAGCGGGTCGTCGTCGCCCAGCCGCTGGTCGAGAAGGCCCTCGGCGAGGGCTGGGTCACCACCGGCGAGTCCTTCACCGGCGCCGAGATGGAGCGCTGGACGTACCAGCGCCCCTTCGAGCTGGTCGAGTTCCCCGAGCCGGCCCACTACGTCGTGAACGCCGAGTACGTGACGACCGAGGACGGCACGGGTCTGGTCCACCAGTCCCCCGCCTTCGGTGAGGACGACCTCAAGGTCTGCAAGGCGTACGGCCTGCCGGTCGTGAACCCGGTCCGCCCCGACGGCACCTTCGAGGAGGACGTCCCGCTGGTCGGCGGCGTCTTCTTCAAGAAGGCCGACGAGGCGCTCACCGCCGACCTGGACGCGCGCGGGCTGCTCTTCCGGCACATCGCGTACGAGCACAGCTACCCGCACTGCTGGCGCTGCCACACGGCGCTGCTGTACTACGCGCAGCCGTCCTGGTACATCCGCACGACCGCGGTCAAGGACCGCATGCTCGCGGAGAACGAGCGGACCAACTGGTTCCCCGACTCGGTCAAGCACGGCCGCTTCGGCGACTGGCTGACCAACAACGTCGACTGGGCGCTCTCCCGGAACCGCTACTGGGGCACCCCGCTGCCGATCTGGCGCTGCGAGGACGGCCACCTGACCTGTGTGGGCTCGCGCGCCGAGCTGACCGAGCTGACCGGCACGGACCAGTCGCAGCTCGAACCGCACCGCCCGTACATCGACGCGGTGACGTTCGGCTGCCCGACCGAGGGCTGCTCGCTGGAGTCCACCCGCGTCCCCGAGGTCATCGACGCCTGGTACGACTCGGGCTCGATGCCGTTCGCGCAGTACGGCTACCCGTACGAGAACAAGGAACTCTTCGAGTCCCGCTACCCGGCGCAGTTCATCTCCGAGGCCATCGACCAGACGCGCGGCTGGTTCTACACGCTGATGGCCGTCGGCACGCTGGTCTTCGACAAGTCGTCCTACGAGAACGTGGTCTGCCTGGGCCACATCCTCGCCGAGGACGGCCGCAAGATGTCCAAGCACCTGGGCAACACCCTGGAGCCGATCGCGCTGATGGACCAGCACGGCGCCGACGCGGTCCGCTGGTTCATGGCGGCCGGCGGCTCGCCGTGGGCGGCGCGCCGGGTGGGCCACGGCACGATCCAGGAGGTCGTCCGCAAGACCCTCCTGACGTACTGGAACACGGTGGCCTTCCAGGCGCTGTACGCCCGCACGTCCGGCTGGGCCCCCTCCGCCGCGGACCCGGCCCCGGCCGACCGCACGGTCCTCGACAAGTGGCTGCTCTCCGAGCTGAACACGCTGGTCGCCGAGACGACCGAGGCGATGGAGGCGTACGACACCCAGCGCACCGGCAAGCTGATCTCGGCCTTCGTCGACGACCTCTCCAACTGGTACGTGCGCCGCTCGCGCCGCCGCTTCTGGCAGGGCGACAAGGCGGCCCTCCGCACCCTCCACGACGTGGTGGAGACGGTCACGCGCCTGATGGCCCCGCTGACCCCGTTCATCACCGAGCGGGTCTGGCAGGACCTGGTGGTGCCGGTGACGCCGGACGCCCCCGAGTCGGTCCACCTGGCGACCTGGCCGGAGGCGGACACGACGGCGATCGACAAGACGCTCTCGGAGCAGATGCTCCTCGTGCGGCGTCTGGTGGAGCTGGGCCGGGCGACGCGCGCCGAGTCGGGCGTGAAGACCCGCCAGCCGCTCTCCCGGGCCCTGGTGGCGGCGACGGGCTTCGCGGCCCTCTCCGCGGACCTCCAGGCCCAGATCACGGAGGAGCTGAACGTCTCGTCCCTCGCCTCCCTCTCGGAGGTGGGCGGCTCGCTGGTGGACACCACCGCCAAGGCGAACTTCCGCTCCCTGGGCAAGCGCTTCGGCAAGGGCGTCCAGGACGTGGCGAAGGCCGTCGCGGCGGCGGACGCGGCGGCGCTGTCGCTGGCCCTCCGGTCCGGCGAGGCGACCCTGTCGGTGAACGGCGAGGACATCACCGTCACCCCCGAGGAGGTCATCATCACCGAGACCCCCCGCGAGGGCTGGTCGGTGGCATCGGACGCGGGCGCGACGGTCGCCCTCGACCTGGAGATCACCCCGGAGCTCCGCAAGGCGGGCCTGGCGCGTGACGCGATCCGCCTGATCCAGGAGGCCCGCAAGAACAGCGGCCTGGACGTGGCGGACCGGATCGCGCTGCGCTGGGTGACGGATTCCCCGGAGACGGCGGAGGCCCTGACGGCCCACGCGGGCCTGATCGCGGACGAGGTCCTGGCGACAGACCACGCGCAGGGCGAGGCGGACGCCACGTACGGCGAGCCGTTCACGGACGACTCCCTGAACCTCACCTTCCGCCTCCGCAAGGCCTAAGCGACGCGAGAAGGGCCCGGCACCACCCCCGGTGCCGGGCCCTTCTACGTCCCCCGACACCCATTCGCCCACCCCCGTTGTGGGCATTCGTTCCTCCCCAGACTCCGTCCAGGGGGACCCCCAGAGCCGGCCGCCCACCCCGTTGCGGGCCTTCGCCCTGCCGGGGCGGTGCCCACCCACCCGGGCTGGCGCCCCCGCCTCCCTAGTTGTGGGCATCTGTTCCGCTGGGGCGGAACGGGTGGGCACAACGGAACGGCGCCCCTTGCCGGGCCCAGGCTTCCGCGCCTGAACCCGCACCCCAGGTGCGGCGCACAGTCGGTGCGGGCCAGGGAACGAGGAGCGGAGGCGCCGCCAAGCGCGCCGTCCCGTGTGCCCACCCGTCCCGCCCTGGGGGTCCCCCCCGGACGGAGTCTGGGGGAGGGACGATTGCCCACACGGGCGGGTGGCGGGGGTGCCGGGCGCAGCCCACACGGCGGGGGCGCGGGCGCAGCCCACGCGGTGGCGGGCGCAGCCCGCGCGGCGGCGCGGCGGCGGGGCGGCACAAGGCGGGCCGGGTACGGCGAAGGGCCGGGTCCCCGGTTTCCCGGGGCCCGGCCCTTCGGCCTGCCGACGGCTACGCGCTCACCGCGCGAGCACCCGCCGTCAGTTGTCGTCCTCGTCGATCAGGAAGCCACGCATCGGCGCCGGCGCCTGCTGCATCGGCTGCGGAGCCTGCGGACGGACCGGAGCCATCGGCTGGGTCATCGCCGGAGACATCTGCTGCTGGCCGCCGTAGGACGGGGCGCCGCCCATGGACGGTCCACCGCCCATCCCGCCGTTGCCGCCGTAGGACGGCGCACCGGCGCCGGCCGAGGCCATCGACGGGGCCGGCGGCAGCGAGGCCGTGGCCGGGGTGCGCGGCGGGGCGAGCGAGTCGTCGGCCTGGGTCTCCAGCTGACGCAGCTGCGACTCCAGGTACGACTTCAGACGCGTGCGGTACTCGCGCTCGAAGCCGCGCAGGTCCTCGACCTTGCGCTCCAGCGTGGCGCGGGCGGACTCCAGGGAGCCCATCGCGACACGGTGCTTCTCCTGCGCGTCCCGCTCAAGGGCGTCCGCCTTGGCGCGGGCGTCCCGCTCCAGGCCCTCGGCACGCGAACGCGCCTCGCCGACGATCTTGTTGGCCTCGGAGCGGGCCTCGGCGATCGCCTGGTCGGCGGTCTGCTGGGCCAGCGAGAGGACACGCGCGGCACTGTCGCCACCGGGGCCCTGCTGCGGCTGCTGCATCTGCGGCGGCATCTGCTGCTGCATCTGCTGCTGCGGGTGACCCATGGGGCCGCCCTGCATCGGGCCGGGACCCATCGGGCCGCCCTGCATCGGACCACCCTGCATGGGGCCGCCCTGCATGGGGCCACCCTGCATCGGGCCGGCGGGAAGCTGCGGGGCACCGGACGGAAGCTGCGGCGGGCCCATCTGCGGCGGCTGCTGCTGGACCGGCGGTCCGGATATGGCGGCGGGCACGGGCGCGCCGGGACCGACGGGACGATCCTGCTGCTCCGGGGGCTTGCGCATCCCCTGCTGCTGCTGGTTCTGCGCGGCGGCACGGGTCGCGGCGGCCAGCTTGGCGCGCAGGTCCTCGTTCTCGCGGAGCAGGCGGGTCAGCTCGGCCTCGACCTCGTCGAGGAAGGCATCGACCTCGTCCTCGTCATAGCCTTCTCGGAGGCGGACGGTCGTGAACTGCTTGTTCCGCACGTCCTCGGGGGTCAGCGGCATCTCTTCTTCACCTCTACGTAGTCGTCGGCAGTCGGCAAGACCGTATCGTCCACATTCACCTCGCGAAGTTGCTCACGATGGAGATCAGGATGTAGACGATGATCATCAGAACGAAGAAGGACAGGTCGAGTGCCACGCCCCCGAGACGCAGCGGCGGGATGAGTCGCCGCAGAAGCTTGAGCGGTGGATCGGTGACAGTGTAGGTGGCCTCAAGGACGACCACCATCGCCTTACCGGGTTGCCATGAACGGGCGAACTGGAAGACGTAGTCCATGACAAGTCGGACGATCAGGAGGACGAGGAAGCACATCAGCACGATGTAGACCACCTGTAGTGCGACGCCCATCCCGCGTTTCCCTCTCCCCTGACTTACGTGCTCTCACTTGTTCCGGCCGCTTCGCGACCGGTCCGTCCGGTTCTCGTGTTCTCAGCTCTGGTTGAAGAATCCGCCCTCTGCGATCCGGGCCTTGTCCTCCGCCGTGACATCGACGTTAGCAGGCGACAACAGGAACACCTTCTGCGTCACGCGCTCAATGCTGCCATGGAGCCCGAAGACGAGTCCGGCGGCAAAGTCGACAAGTCGCTTCGCGTCCGTGTCGTCCATCTCCGTGAGGTTCATGATCACCGGGGTGCCCTCACGGAAGTGTTCCCCGATGGTACGGGCCTCGTTGTAGGTCCGGGGGTGCAGCGTGGTGATGCGGTAGGGCTCCCGCTCGGACACGACCTTGGGCATGATCACGGGTGCGTTCTTCTCCATGCTGGGACGTTCGGGTGTGATGGATGCCACGGGGGCAATTCGGGCCGGACGTCCGCTTTCGGCGAGTACCGGAACAGAATGGGACATCGGCTCACGGGGGGCCGGAGGCTGCACCACTCGTACCGGTTCCTCACGCTCCACCTGCCGCGGAGGGGCGATGTGGCGCCGGTCGCGCTCGGGCTCCGGCTCCAGCTCGGGTTCGAAGTCGTCGTCGGGGTCGAAGCCCCGGCCGTCGTACCCATCGTCCTCCACGAGGCCGAGGTAGACCGCCATCTTGCGCATCGCGCCGGCCATTCTCTGAGTCCTCCGCTCTGTGGTGGATCGCCATACTGGCCAATTCGCAGCGTCACCAAGTGCCCGCGATCCACGGGTCGTCCCGCCGTTCTGCGGAATGACCATATTTTCTGCTGTGGTCCGACTTGCTTCGCGACGTTACCCGAGCTTCGGGCGGACTCCGAGTACCGCCGTACCGACGCGTACGTGTGTCGCCCCGGCAGCGACGGCCTCCTCGAGGTCCGCACTCATCCCTGCTGACACCATGTTCGCAGCCGGACGGGTCGCGCGCAGGGCAGTCGACAAATCCATCAGCCTGTCGAAAGCGGCGCGTTGCCGTCCCGCGTACGGGCCGGAGAGCGGGGCGACGGTCATGAGTCCGTCGAGCCGCAGCCCCGGGGCGGCGTCCACCGCGGCCGCCAACTCCTCGATCCCGTCGGGTGCGACACCGCCGCGGGCGCCCCGCTCGCCCGACTCGGCGTCGAGCGCGACCTGGAGGAGACAGCCGAGCTCGCGGCCCTCCTTCTCCGCCGCCGCGGAGAGCGAGGAAACGAGCTTCAAGCGGTCGACAGACTGCACCACATCGGCATAACCCACCACGGATCTGACCTTGTTGGTCTGCAACTGACCCACGAAGTGCCAGGTCAGATCAAGGTCGGCACAGGCGGCCGCCTTCGGGGCGGCGTCCTGGTCCCGGTTCTCGGCGACGTGCCGTACGCCGAGTCCGTGGAGGATTCTCACATCGCTCGCGGGGTAGGTCTTGGTGACCACGACGAGCGTCACCTCTTCCCGCGGGCGCCCGGCGGCGGCGCAGGCGGCGGCGATGCGCTCCTCCACCCGGGCCAGGTTCTCGGCGAGTTCCGACGTGCGGTCCGTCATGTCTCTTCTCAGTCCAACCAGACATATCCCGCGAGTCGCCCCGTGGTGCGATCGCGGCGGTACGAGTAGTGGTCACCGGATTCCCGGGTGCAGACCGTACTGGCCTGCCGGTCCGTGACGCCGAGCCGTTCGAGCTGGGCGAGGACTCCGGCGGTGACGTCGACGGCCGGGGTGCCCCAGCTCGTCTCGGCCCAGGCGGCGGGTTCGGTCGCGGCGACCTCGGCACGCATGGCCTCCGGCACCTCGTAGCAACGCCCGCAGACGGCGGGGCCGGTGCGGGCGACGATACGGGCGGGGTCGGCGCCGAGATCGATCATGGCCGCGACGGCGGCGGGAACGACGCCCGCCACCATCCCGGGCCGCCCGGCGTGGGCGGCGGCCGCGACCCCGGCGACCGGATCGGCGAGGAGGACGGGGACGCAGTCCGCGGTGAGGACGGCGAGGGCGAGTCCGGGCCTCGAGGTGACGAGGCCGTCCACCGACGGGATCCCGTCGGTGCCCCACGGCCCCTCGACCTCGGCGACGTCCGCGCCGTGCACCTGGTTCATCCAGACCACCGACGCGGGGTCGAGCCCGAGGGCGCCGGCCGCGAGCGCCCGGTTGGTCCGTACCGCCTCGGGGGCGTCCCCCACCGCGCCGCCGAGGTTGAGCTCCTCGTACGGAACGGCGCTCACCCCGCCCCACCTGTCGGTGAAGGCGAAGTGCGCGCCGTTCGCGTCGAAGCGCTGTCCTATCACTTCAGGAAGTCCGGGACGTCCAGCTCTTCGGCCTGGCTGTCCGCGTACGGACGGGCCGGCGGGACGACCGGAGGGGCGGGCGACAGCGGGGTCTCGTTGACCGCCGGCGCCGGCTCGGCCGGAACCTGGGCCGGCTCCTCGCGCGGGGCGACCGTGCCGAGGCCGCCCAGCGGGCGGGGGGTCTCGACGTGGCGGGGCGCCGGGGCCGGCTCCTCGCGCTTGGCGGAGACCGAGCCGATGATGTTGTCCCGGCGGGCCGGCGGCTGGCCGCCGTCGAAGCCGGCCGCGATGACGGTGACCCGGACCTCGTCGCCGAGGGCGTCGTCGATGACGGCGCCGAAGATGATGTTGGCCTCCGGGTGGGCGGCCTCGCTGACCAGCTGCGCGGCCTCGTTGATCTCGAAGAGACCGAGGTCGCTGCCGCCGGAGATGGAGAGCAGCACGCCGCGGGCGCCGTCGATGGAGGCCTCGAGGAGCGGCGAGGAGATCGCCATCTCCGCCGCCGCCACCGCGCGGTCGTCGCCGCGGGCGGAGCCGATGCCCATCAGGGCCGAACCGGCCTCGGACATGACCGACTTGACGTCGGCGAAGTCGAGGTTGATCAGACCCGGGGTGGTGATGAGGTCGGTGATGCCCTGCACACCGCTCAGCAGCACCTGGTCGGCCGACTTGAAGGCGTCGAGCACGGAGACCTGGCGGTCCGAGATCGACAGGAGCCGGTCGTTGGGGATGACGATGAGGGTGTCGACCTCTTCGCGGAGCTCGGCGATGCCGTCCTCCGCCTGGTTGGCGCGACGGCGGCCCTCGAAGGTGAACGGCCTGGTGACCACACCGATCGTCAGGGCGCCGAGCGAGCGCGCGATGTTGGCGACGACGGGTGCGCCGCCGGTGCCGGTGCCGCCGCCCTCTCCGGCGGTGACGAAGACCATGTCGGCCCCCTTGAGGACCTCCTCGATCTCCTCACGGTGGTCCTCTGCCGCCTTGCGACCGACGGCCGGGTTCGCCCCGGCGCCGAGGCCGCGGGTGAGTTCACGGCCGACGTCGAGCTTGACGTCGGCGTCGCTCATCAACAGCGCTTGCGCGTCGGTGTTGATGGCGATGAACTCGACGCCCTTGAGACCGACCTCGATCATTCGGTTGATGGCATTGACACCACCGCCGCCGACACCGATGACCTTGATGACTGCGAGGTAGTTCTGCGGTGCTGCCACGTCGAAGGCCTCTCGCCTCGAGTTACGTGTCGTCGCTGCGCGGTTGGTCGCGCGGCTCCGACGGATGCCGATTGGGACGGTCCGAAACGCCGACCCAAACCCTAACGTTGAAGTTTAGGGTTACCAGTGTCTCTGTTCGCTGGACTCTTCCGAACAGGACACTAAGTCGACAAGTGGCGCACGTTCAACGAACACGCCGAACCTCCCGTTTTTCTTTTCACCCTATGTGATCACCCGTAGCGCTGGCCAACCAGGGGGCTGGCCAGGGGTGATTCCCGTCAACTCCCGGACGAGGCGGGCGCTGTGGGGGCACTTACATCGAAGTGCCCCGCTTTGGGAGTGGCCTTCAGGAGCGCGGTGAGAACGCGGGCCTTGACGGGGCCGTGTTCGCCGCTGCCCCAGAAGACGGTGCGCCCCCTGGTCAGGTCCAGAGTGACGGAGTCGTACGAGGTGACGCGTACGACACGAGTGTTCCGGGCGATTTCGGCCGGGAGTTCACCCCGGACGCGCACCGCCTCCCGGAGCAGCCGGTCCGCGTCGAAGCGGCGCAGACTCGGCGAGGAGGCGCTGTCGAGAACGAGCAGGGGGACGCCGCGGGGAGCGGTGTCGACGGTGGCGAACCGCATTCCGGTCGCGTCCACTTCGATGAACTTTCCGCCCTTTTCCATCAGAAGAACGGGCTTCCGTTCCGTCACTTTCAGCCCGATTCCGTGCGGCCACGACCGCACGACGTCCACCGACTCGATGCGCGGAAGTCCCTCCCGCAGCCGCGCCTCGATGGCCTCGATGTCGACGGTGACGAGCGGGGCGCCCATGGGCACGGCGGCGACGGCCTCGACCTCACGCGGGGTCAGGACCGAGGTGCCGGAAGTCTTCACACGTTCTACACGGAACCAGTTCGAGCCGTAGAGCGCCCAGATCCCGCCGGCCACGAGCAGGAGAACGGCCAGGGCGATGAGGAGCACCCGGGTGCCGGGCACCCGGAACTTTCGATTCCGGGTGCCCGTACGGGACGGACCGTCCGACGAGCCCTTCGACGACCTCTTCGACTCGCTCGCGCCGCTCTTCTCCGCGGTCGTCGGTCCGGCTGCCACGTGGCGTCTCCTGCCCTCAGCCGCCGCGCTACGCCTGGCGGCGCGCGGCGATCGCCTCGTACACCATGCCGACGAGCAGATCGTCGGCGTCCCGGCGGCCGAACTCGGCGGCGGCGCGGGACATCTCGTACAACCGGTGCGGATCGGCCAGTACGGGCAGGACGTTGCCCTGCACCCACTGCGGCGACAGCTCCGCGTCGTCGACGAGGAGTCCACCGCCGGCCTTGACCACCGGCTGGGCGTTGAGCCGCTGTTCGCCGTTGCCGATCGGCAGCGGTACGTACGCGGCGGGCAGCCCGACGGCGGAGAGCTCGGCGACGGTCATGGCGCCGGCGCGGCAGAGCATCATGTCGGCCGCGGCGTACGCGAGATCCATCCGGTCCACGTACGGTACCGGCACGTAGGGCGGCATTCCGGGCATGTTGTCGACACGCGGCATTTCGTTCTTCGGGCCGACCGCGTGCAGGATCTGGATGCCGGAGCGCTGGAGCACCGGGGCGATCTGCTGGATCACCTCGTTGAGCCGGCGGGCGCCCTGGGAGCCGCCGGAGACGAGGAGCGTCGGCAGGTTCGGGTCGAGCCCGAACGCGGCGCGCGCCTCGGGGCGCACCCGCGCCCGGTCGAGGGTCGCGATGGTGTGCCGCAGCGGAATGCCGATGTAACGGGCGTTGCGGAGCTTGCTGTCCGGGGTGGCGACGGCGACCCCGGCCGCGTACCGCGAACCGATCTTGTTGGCCAGGCCGGGCCGGGCGTTGGCCTCGTGGACCACGATCGGCACCCCGAGGCGCTTGGCCGCCAGATAGCCGGGCAGCGCCACATAGCCGCCGAAGCCCACCACGCAGTCCGCCTTGGTGCGTTCCAGGATCTGCTCGGCGGCCTTGATGGTGCCGCGCAGCCGCCCGGGAACGGTGATCAGCTCGGGGGTGGGCTTGCGGGGCAGCGGTACGGCCGGGATGAGGGCCAACTCGTAGCCCCGCTCGGGCACGAGCCGGGTCTCCAGACCCTTCTCCGTGCCGAGCGCCGTGATCCCCACGCTGGGGTCCTGCCTGCGCAGGGCGTCCGCGAGGGCCAGCGCGGGCTCGATGTGGCCGGCGGTCCCCCCGCCGGCAAGTACGACATGCACCGAAATTCACCGCTCTCCGGACGGGCGCTTCTTGACGCGCCGTCGCATCGACTTCCATCTCACCCCGGCCCGCTTACCCCAGCCGGGGCGGCGCATGGCCAGGGCCGCTTTCGCGGCGGGTTCCTGTCGCGCGAAGGCGATGAGGAGCCCGACGGCGAACATGGTCGGCAGCAGGGCCGACCCACCGTAGGAGAACAACGGGAGCGGGACACCGGCGATCGGCAGCAGACCGAGCACCGCACCGATGTTGATCACGGCCTGAGCCGTGATCCAGGTGGTCACACCTCCCGCGGCGAACCTCACGAAGGGGTCCTCCGTGCCTCCGGCCACGCGGATACCCGCATAGCCTAGAGCCGCGAACAGGGCGAGTACCGACAGCGTCCCCGCGAGACCCAGTTCCTCACCGGTTACCGCGAAGATGAAGTCGGTGTGCGCCTCGGGCAGTTGGCCCCATTTCTCGACGCTCGCACCGAGTCCGGAACCGAACCATCCGCCCGACGCCAGAGCATAGATTCCGTGCGCGGCCTGCAGACAGGGGGCTCCCTCGCC
Organism: Streptomyces sp. NPDC056480; assembly: GCF_042795405.1. NCBI lineage: Bacteria > Bacillati > Actinomycetota > Actinomycetes > Kitasatosporales > Streptomycetaceae > Streptomyces > Streptomyces sp. NPDC056480. The sequence continues at coordinate 27,682 of NZ_JBHTSA010000044.1, forward strand.
GCCCGGGTCGGAGGCGCCGATGCACTGGAACCGGTCCATGCGGTGCGGGCTCGTCTTGATGAGCAGCGCCCCGAGGGCGCCGGCCACCGCGAGCACCCCGACGAAGAGCCTGGTGGGCGCTCCGGCGGTCCACAGCAGGCCGAAGAGGATCGCGGTGAGGATGATCGCGGTGCCCATGTCGCCGCCGAGCATGATCAGTCCGAGGAGCATGAAGGCACCAGGGACCAGCGGCACCAGCATGTGCTTCCACTGCGTGAGCAGTCGCATGTCGTTCTTGCGGGCGAGCAGGTCGGCGCCCCAGAGGATCAGCCCCAGTTTGCCGAACTCGCTGGGCTGGAGCATGAACGGGCCGCCCAGCGAGATCCAGTTCTGGTTGCCGCCGACGGAGTGCCCTATCCCCGGGATCTGCACGAGCACCATCAGGAAGACCGCGCCGACCAGGATGGGGTAGGCGAGGGCCCGGTGGAGCTTCACGGGCATCCGTGAGGCGATCAGGAGCAGTCCGGTGCCCAGGAGCGCGGCGAAGAACTGCTTCCGGAAGAAGTAGGAGGGCACGAGTTCGTAGCGGAGTGCCGTGATCATCGAGGCGGAGTAGACCATCACGAGGCCGAGCGCGGTGATGAGCATGCCCGCGCCGATGATCACGTAATACGCCGTGAGCGGCCGGTCCCAGGCCTTCCGCGCCCGCTCGTGGAGCCTTCGCAGGCCCCCGCCGCGGGGCCGCCGCGGGGTCGCGGGGGCCCGCCCTCCGCCGCGTACGGCGGAGGGCCCGCGTGTCCCTGCGATCTTGCTCGGCATGGTCGCTGCCCCCTCCGGTCGTGCCCGGTCCTGCCGGACCCTCCCACGGGTCGGGTCAGGCGTCCCCGGTGGCGGCGAGGGCGCGGACCGCGTCCGCGAAGGCCTCGCCGCGCTTGTTGTAGTTGGTGAACATGTCCATCGAGGCACAGGCCGGGGCGAGGAGCACCGTGTCCCCCGCGTGGGCGAGCCGGGTCGCCTCGCGGACCGCCTCGGACATCGCCCCAGTGTCGGTCCGGTCGAGGTCCACCACGGGTACTTCCGGGGCGTGTCGCGCCAGGGCTTCGCGGATCAGGGCACGGTCGGCGCCGATCAGGACGGCCCCGCGCAAGCGCTTCGCCGACTTCTGGACGAGCTCGTCGAAGGTCGCGCCCTTGGCGAGGCCGCCGGCGATCCAGACGATCGGGTCGTAGGCCGCCAACGAGGCTTCCGCGGCGTGGGTGTTGGTGGCCTTGGAGTCGTCGACGTACGCGACTCCCCGGACCTCCTCGACCAGTTCGATGCGGTGCGGGTCGGGCCGGAAGGCCTTCAGACCGTCGCGTACGGCCTTGGCGTCGACGCCGAAGGCGCGGGCCAGGGCGGCCGCCGCGAGGGCGTTGGCGATGTTGTGCGGGGCCGGCGGCTGGACGTCGGAGACCTCGGCGAGCTCCTGGGCGTTCTTCTGCCGGTTCTCGACGAAGGCACGGTCGACGAGGATGCCCTCGACGACGCCGAGTTCGGACGGGCCGGGGGTGCCGAGGGTGAAGCCGATGGCACGGCAGCCCTCCTCGACGTCGGCCTCGCGGACCAGGTCCTCGGTGGCCTTGTCGGCGACGTTGTAGACGCAGGCGACCTGGTTGCCCTCGTAGATGCGGCCCTTGTCGGCGGCGTACGCCTCCATGGAGCCGTGCCAGTCGAGGTGGTCGGGCGCCAGGTTGAGCACGGCGCCCGAGTGGACGCGGACGGACGGCGCCCAGTGGAGCTGGTAGCTGGAGAGCTCGACGGCGAGCACGTCGTACCGCTCCTCGCCGAGGACGGCGTCGAGGAGCGAGACCCCGATGTTGCCGACGGCGGCGGTCCGCAGTCCGGCCGCCTCCAGGATCGAGGCGAGCATCCGGACCGTCGTGGTCTTGCCGTTGGTGCCGGTGACCGCGAGCCAGGGGGCCGCGCCGGGCCCCCTGAGCCGCCAGGCGAGTTCGACGTCGCCCCAGATCTCCACGCCCGCCGCCGCGGCGGCCGCGAAGAGCGGCTTGTCGGGCCGCCAGCCGGGGGTGGTGACGATCAGCTCGGTGCCGGACGGCAGGGTGGCCCCGTCGCCGAGGCGGACGGTGATGCCCTCCGCCTCGAGTTCCGCGGCCTGGGCCCGGGAGCGCTCGTCGTCGCCGTCGTTGACGACGGTGACGAGCGCGCCGAGACCGTGCAGGACGCGGGCGGCGGGGATGCCGGACACCCCGAGTCCCGCGACGGTGACCTTCTTGCCGTTCCAGTCGAGCTGTTCTGTCACTTTTCCGATGCCCATCCCGCGTAGAAGAGGCCCAGGCCCACGATCACGCACATGCCCTGGATGATCCAGAACCGGACGACGACCAGGACTTCGGACCACCCCTTGAGTTCGAAGTGGTGCTGGAGCGGCGCCATCCGGAAGACGCGCTTGCCGGTCATCTTGAACGAGCCGACCTGGATGACCACGGACATCGTGATCAGTACGAACAGGCCGCCGAGCAGGGCCAGCAGCAGCTCCGTACGGGAGCAGATGGCGAGACCGGCGAGGGCGCCGCCGAGGGCGAGCGAGCCGGTGTCACCCATGAAGATCTTGGCGGGCGAGGTGTTCCACCACAGGAAGCCGAAGCAGGAGCCCATGAGCGCGGAGGCGACGACGGCGAGGTCGAGCGGGTCGCGCACCTCGAAGCAGGCGTTGGGGTTGGTCAGGGTCATGGCGTTCGCACAGGACTCCTGGAACTGCCAGAGCCCGATGAAGGTGTACGCGCCGAAGACCATCACCGAGGCGCCGGTGGCGAGGCCGTCCAGGCCGTCCGTCAGGTTCACGCCGTTGGACATGGCCAGGATCATGAAGAGCGCCCAGACCACGAACAGCACCGGTCCGATGGCCCAGCCGAAGTCCGTGATGAAGGAGAGCTTCGTGGACGCCGGGGTGAGCCCGCGCAGATCCGCGAACTGCAGCGAGAGCACGGCGAAGGCGATGCCGACGATCAGCTGGCCGGCCATCTTCGCCTTGGCCCGCAGGCCCAGCGAACGCTGCTTGACGATCTTGATGTAGTCGTCGAGGAAGCCGACGAGGCCCATGCCGGCCATCAGGAACAGCACCAGGGCGCCCGAGTACGTCGGGTCCTCACCGGTGATGACCTTGGCCAGCGCGTACGCGATGAGCGTGGCCAGGATGAAGGAGATGCCGCCCATGGTGGGCGTGCCCTTCTTCCCGGCGTGGCCGCGCGGGCCGTCGTCACGGATGAACTGCCCGTATCCCTTGCGGGCCAGGAGCTTGATCAGCAGCGGGGTGCCGATCAGGGTCAGGAAGAGCCCGATGGCCCCCGCGAAGAGGATCTGCCTCATCGGCCGGTGACCTCGCCCTCGGTGTCGAGGAGCGCCAGCGCGACCTGTTCGAGACCGACCGACCTGGAAGCCTTCACAAGGACGACATCCCCCGGGCGCAGCTCACTGCGCAACAGGTCGACAGCCGCCTGCGCGTCGGACACGTGCACCGACTCCTCACCCCACGAACCCTCGTTATATGCGCCCAGTTGCAGCCAGGACGCTTCCCTGTCCCCGACCGCCACGAGCTTGCTGACGTTGAGCCGGACGGCGAGCCGTCCGACCGCGTCGTGCTCGACGAGCGATGCGTCACCGAGCTCGGCCATCTTGCCGAGCACCGCCCACGTACGAGCCCCTCGGGCCTGTGCGGCCCTGCCCATGGCCGCGAGCGCGCGCAGGGCGGCTCGCATGGACTCGGGGTTCGCGTTGTAGGCGTCGTTGACGATCGTCACGCCGTCCGGACGCTCGGTGACCTCCATGCGCCAGCGCGACAGGGTGCCCGCCTCGGAGAGCGCGGTGGCGATCTCTTCGACGGGCATGCCCAGCTCGTGCGCGACGGCGGCCGCTGCGAGCGCGTTCGACACGTGGTGCTCACCGTACAGGCGCAAGGTCACGTCACTGCACCCGGTGGGTGTGTGAAGCCTGAAAGAAGGCTGTCCGGACTCTGTGAGGTGGACGTTCTCGGCCCGTACGGCCGCTTCGTCCGCTTCGCCGAAGAAGATCACGCGGGCCTTGGTGCGGCTCGCCATCGCGCGGACCAGCGGATCGTCGGCGTTGAGGACCGCGACACCGCCGTCCTCGGCCGACGGAAGCGCTTCGACGAGCTCGCCCTTGGCCTCGGCGATCTGCTCCCGGCCGCCGAACTCTCCGATGTGGGCGGTGCCCACGTTGAGGACGAGGCCGATACGGGGCGGGGTGAGGCCGGTGAGGTAGCGGATGTGCCCGATGCCGCGGGCGCCCATCTCCAGGACCAGGTGCCGGGTCTCGTCGCTCGCGCGGAGCGCCGTGAGCGGCAGGCCGATCTCGTTGTTGAGCGAACCGGGCGTCCAGACGGTGGGCGCGTGCCGGTCGAGGACCTGGGCGATCAGGTCCTTGGTGGACGTCTTTCCGGCCGAGCCGGTGAGGGCGACGACATCGGTTCCGAGCCGTTCGACGACGGCTCGGGCGAGGGCCCCGAGCGCCGTCTGGACGTCGTCGACGACGAGGGCGGGGACGCCGACGGGGCGGGCGGCGAGGACGGCCGTCGCACCCGCCGCGACGGCGCGTTCCGCGTAGTCGTGGCCGTCGACGTGCTCACCGGCGAAGGCCGCGAACAGGCTGCCGGCCCGCACCTCGCGGGAGTCGATGACGACGGGCCCGGTGATCCGGGCGGCCGGATCCGGTATGTCGTGCGCCTGCCCGCCGACGATTTCGGCGATCTCGGCGAGGGAGAGGGCGATCACTGCTTCATCCCTGACTGTTCTGGTGGCTGGCTGTTCCGCCCGGCGCGGAAGCCCGGGTGTGCGAGCGGTCGGCGATGGCCTCGCGCAGGACCTGGCGGTCGTCGAAGGGGCGTACGACCCCGGCGATCTCCTGGCCCTGCTCGTGGCCCTTGCCCGCGACGAGGACGGTGTCGCCCGGCTGTGCGCGGGCGACGGCGGCCGCGACGGCCGCGGCGCGGTCGGCGAGGACGAGCACCTCGCCGCGTTCCTCCGCGGGCACCTCTGCGGCGCCCGCGAGCATGGCGGCGAGGATCCTGAGCGGGTCCTCGGAGCGTGGGTTGTCGGAGGTCAGGACGGCGGTGTCGGCGAGCCGGGCCGCGGCGGCACCCATCGGGCCGCGCTTGGTGGTGTCCCGGTCGCCGCCGCAGCCGATGACCACGTGCAGCTTGCCCTCGGTGACCTCGCGCAGGGAGCGCAGGACCGATTCGACGGCGTCCGTCTTGTGCGCGTAGTCGACGACGGCGAGGTACGGCTGGCCCGCGTCGACCCGCTCGAGGCGGCCCGGAACGCCGGGGACGGCGGCGACGCCCTCGGCGGCGCTCTTCGGGTCGATGCCCGCGGCGGCGAGGGTGACGATGGCGGCGAGGGTGTTGGCGACGTTGAACGGGCCGGGCAGCGGGGCGGTGGCGGAGATCCGCTCCCCCGCGGGGCCGACGGCGGTGAACGTCGAGTCGTGGGAGCCGAGGACGAGGTCCTCGGCGCGCCAGTCGGCGTCGGCGCGGCCCTCGGCGGAGAAGGTGACGACCGGGACGGTCGCCTCGCCGGCGAGCCTGCGGCCGTAGGCGTCGTCGAGGTTGACCACACCGAGGCGGCTGCGCTCGGGCGTGAAGAGCCCGGCCTTCGCCCGGTAGTAGTCGTCCATGTCGGAGTGGAACTCCATGTGCTCGGGGCTGAGGTTGTTGAAGACGGCGACGTCGAAGACGCAGCCGTCGACCCGGCCGAGCACGAGGGCGTGGCTGGAGACCTCCATGGCGACCGCGTCGACGCCCCGCTCGCGCATGACCGCGAAGAGCGCCTGGAGGTCGGTGGCCTCCGGGGTGGTGCGCTCCGACTTGATGCGTTCGTCGCCGATCCGCATCTCGACGGTGCCGACGAGCCCGGTGTGGTGTCCGGAGCCGCGCAGGCCGCCCTCGACGAGGTAGGCGGTGGTGGTCTTGCCGGAGGTGCCGGTGATGCCGATCTGGAGGAGGTCGGCGCCGGGCCGCCCGTAGATCTCGGCGGCGAGTTCGCCCATCCGGCCGCGCGGGTTCTCGACGACCAGGACCGGGAGGCCGGTGGCGGCGGCGCGCTCGGCTCCCGTCGGGTCGGTGAGGATCGCGGCGGCGCCGAGTCCGGCGGCCTGGGCGACGTAGTCGGCGCCGTGGGCGCGGGCACCGGGCAGGGCCGCGTACACGTCGCCGGGTCGCACGGCCCGGGAGTCGTGGGTGATGCCCGAGATCTCGGCGGCTCCGGGGGCGTCGACCCCCAACTGCGCGGCCAGGTCGCCCAGGGGTGTCGGGCGGGCCTGCTCCGGCCGGGGCGGGGCGGTTCGGTACTGATCAGCGTGTGGCACGGCGGTGAGCGTACCGGGCGCACCCTGCAGGGGGCCAAAAGAGCCCGGGGCCTCGCCGGAGTTCGATTTCCGGTTCCCGGAATGGGGGGTGATCGTTGTCACTGGTGCTCCCGGAGTGTCACGGGGTGGGGTCGAACATGACCGGCAGTCGGGCGGGCTCGCTGCCCGTGGGGGCGACGTGGAGGGTCTTGAGGGCGAACTCCATGACCTTCTTGTAGATGGGGCCGCAGATCTGGCCGCCGAAGTAGCTGCCCTTGGTGGGGTTCTGGATGGCGCAGTAGACGGTGACCTGCGGGTCGTCGGCGGGGGCGAACCCGGCGAAGGAGGCGGTGTAGCCCTTGTAGCGGCCGAGCTCGGGGTCGACGCGGTTGGCGGTGCCGGTCTTGCCGGCGACGCGGTAGCCGGGGATGGCGGCCTTGTTGCCGGTGCCCTCCCGGTCGTCGACGACGGACTCCAGCATCTGGGCCAGGGTCTTGGCGGTCTTCTCGCTGACGACCCGGGACTCCTCGGGCTTGGGCGCCGGGGTGAACCGCCCGTCGGGTCCCTTGGTGCCGCGGACCAGGGTCGGTTCGACGCGTACGCCTCCGTTGGCGATGGTCGAGTACACGGAGGCGGCCTGCATCGCGCTGACGGAGAGGCCCTGGCCGAAGGGGATCGTGTACTGCTGCGAGGTGGACCAGTCCTGCGGCTTGGCCAGGATGCCGGCGGTCTCGCCCGGGTAGTCGAGGCCGGTGGGGCTGCCCATGCCGAACTTGCGCAGGTAGGAGTGGAGGACCTTGTTCGACTCGGCCTGGGTGGCGCCCAGCTGGCCGGTGGCGAGGATGGTGCCGATGTTGCTGGACTTGGCGAGGACGCCGTTGAGCGTCAGGTACCAGGTCGGGTGGTCGATGTCGTCCTTGAAGAGCCGGTCGCCGCGGTGGAGCCGGTTGGGGACGGTGACATGGGTGTCGGGGGCCGCCTTGCCCTCCTCCAGGACGGCGGCCATGGACATGACCTTGCTGGTGGAGCCGGGCTCGTAGGCGTCCTGGAGGGCCGCGTTGCCCATCGAGGCGGCGTTGGCGGCGGAGAGGTCGTTGGGGTCGAATCCGGGGGCGTTGGCCATGGCGAGGACCTCTCCGGTCCTCGTGTTCTGCACGATGACATAGCCCCGGTCGGCCTTGGACTTCGTCACCTGCTCGGTGATGGCCTGCTGGGCGGCCCACTGGATGTCCCGGTCGATGGTCAGCTCGATGTCGGAGCCGGGGACGGCGGGGGTGCCCTGGGAGCCCGCGGTGGGCACCTGGCGGCCGCCGGACTGGGTGAAGCGGATCTTGCCGTCCTTGCCGGCGAGCTCCGGGTCGAGCATCGACTCCACGCCTCCGGCGCCCTTGCCCTCGGCGTTGACGTAGCCCAGTATCCCGGCGGCGAGCTCGCCGTTCGGGTACACGCGCTTGGTGCTGGGCTCGCTGAGGATGCCGCCGAGGAGATTGACGCCGGTGCCGCCGGCCGAGCGCTGGGCCTTCTGCCCGTAGACGCGCCGCAGGTCCTTGATCTGGTTCCAGACCTGCGGGGTCTGCTTGCGGGCGAGCAGCGTGTACCGGGACTTGGGGGTGCGGAGCTTCTTGGCGATCTCCGCGGGCTCCTTGCCGAGCAGGGGGGCGAGGAGGGCGGCGGCCTGCTCGGGCGCGTCCGGGACCTTGGACACCTCGGGCGTGAAGAGCTGCGGATCGGCCGTGATGTCGTACGCGTCGACGCTGGCCGCGAGCGCGATGCCGTTGCGGTCGGTGATCTCGCCCCGCTCGGCGGAGAGCGTGTACTCCTGGAAGCGGTACTTGTCGGCCTTCGCCGCGTACGCGCTGGCGTCGACGGCCTGGACCTGGAGCAGCCGCACCACGAAGGCCGTCATGACCAGGGTCAGACCGAGGGAGACCAGCCGCAGCCGGGGCCGGGGGCTGCCGAGCCGGATGGTGCGCGGCCGGCGGGCCGGCGGCCGGGGCGCGGTCCGCTTCGCGGCCGGGCGCGGTGCGGGGCGGGACGTGCGGGCCCCGGCGGAGGCGGGCCGGGGGCGCGCGGGCCGGGCGGGTCCGGGGACGCGGCGGCGCGGGGGCTCCTTGGGGGGCACTTGCGGGTCACCTGCCGGAGTTCGTCGGGTCGGGTGCGGGCGCGCGGGCGGGCGCTGTCGGTGCGGGAGCGCCGGTGGCCGTCCCCGGCTTCGGGGAGCCGGTGGCGGCGGGCGGCGCGGGCTTCCCGCCCGGCGTCGGCCTGCGGCTCGGCGTCGGGGTGGGCTTCGGGGCGACGGCCTCCGAGGGCTCGCCGAGCACCTTGCCGTCCGGGCCCAGGAAGGCCGGGCTGCCGCCCGGGACCATGCCGAGCTCACGGGCCCGCCGCTCCAGGGCGTCGGGGGCCGCGTAGTCGTCCACGTCCCGCTGGAGCGCCTGCTCCTCGTCGGTGAGCTCGGTGGTCCTGTCCTTGAGCTCGTTGAGCTGGAAGGAGCCCTGGTTGAGGGCCGAGTTCAGCAGGAGCAGGCTGATCAGACCGCCGCCGAGCAGGACGACGACCAGCAGGACGAAGGGGGTGCGGGCGGCCGAGCTCGGCCCCGACGGCATGAGCCGTCCGAGCCGCGCGGCCCGCCCTTTGAGCGGCCCCTTCGTCGTGCTCACAGGACGTCTTCCCGGATCCGCTCGGCGCCCCGGAGCCGGGCCGGGGCGGCGCGCCGGTTCTCGGCGACCTCCTCCTCGGTGGGCAGCTCGGCGCCGCGGGTGAGCAGCTTCAGGCGCGGCTGGTACTTCTCGGGGACGACGGGCAGGCCGGGCGGGGCGGTGGTGGCCGCGCCGGCCGCGAAGACCTGCTTGACGATCCGGTCCTCCAGGGACTGGTACGAGAGGACGACGACCCGGCCGCCGACGCCGATGGCCTTCACGGCCGCCGGGATGGCCTTCTCGACGCTGTCGAGCTCGCGGTTGACCTCGATGCGCAGGGCCTGGAAGGTGCGCTTGGCCGGGTTGCCGCCGGTGCGCTTGGCGGCCTGCGGCAGGGAGTCGCGGATGAGCTCGACGAGCCGGGCGCTGTTGCTGAACGGCTCCTTGTCGCGCTCGCGCACGATCGCCGAGACGATCCGCTTGGCCTGCTTCTCCTCGCCGTACGCGCGGAGGATGCGGACCAGCTCGCCGGGTGCGTAGGTGTTGAGGACCTCGGCCGCGCTGATGCCGGTCGTCTGGTCCATGCGCATGTCGAGGGGGGCGTCCTGCGCGTAGGCGAAGCCGCGGTCGGCCTCGTCCAGCTGCATGGAGGAGACGCCCAGGTCGAAGAGGACGCCGTCGACGGCGGGGAGGCCGAGCTTGTCGAGGACCTCGGGCAGCTCGTCGTAGACGGCGTGGACGAGGGTGGCGCGGTCGCCGTACGGGGCGAGCCGCTCGCCGGAGAGCCGCAGGGCCTCCTTGTCCCGGTCGAGGGCGACGAGCCGCACCTCGGGGAACTGCTGCAGGAGTGCCTCGCTGTGGCCGCCGAGGCCCAGGGTGCAGTCGACGACGACCGCGCCGGGGCGCCGCAGGGCGGGGGCCAACATGTCCAGGCACCGCTGGAGCATGACCGGGACGTGTCGGTCGTTGCTCAATGCGCCCTCTCAGATCCGGCGCGGAGGTACGGGCGAGCGGGTAAGAAGGCCGAGCCGTAGGTACCGCCGCACACACGGGGGGAGAAACCGCGGAAGTCGCTCGTTGTCTCCGTGAACTTCGCGTCACTTTAGTCCACGGGACCCGCCGGTCAATCAACCGGCTGGCGCGTCGCACGGCGCCGGAGAGCCCGCGGGACATTCCGGACGGCTCACCCGTTCGGGGCGCGGTCCTCCAGGGCTGTGGACTAGCTCACAACGCGGCTCATTGATGTTCTTTGTCCGCCCTCACAGCAAGCCCCGGCCGGCCGTGAGCATTAACGTCGGAACCATGTCGACCTCCGCGCACCCCACCGCCGGCGCCATATCCGCCGATGCCACCGTCACCGACCGGCTCGTCGGGGCGAACGAGCGGTACGCCGCCGCGTTCGGCGACCCGGGGATGGACGCCCGCCCCGTCCTCGGTGTCGCCGTGGTCGCCTGCATGGACGCCCGCCTCGACCTGCACGCCGCCCTGGGCCTCGAACTCGGCGACTGCCACACCATCCGCAACGCGGGCGGCGTGGTCACCGACGACGTGATCCGGTCGCTCACCATCAGCCAGCGCGCCCTCGGCACCCGCAGCGTGGTGCTGATCCACCACACCGGCTGCGGTCTGGAGTCCCTCACCGAGGAGTTCCGGCACGAGCTGGAGATGGAGGTCGGCCAGCGTCCGGCCTGGGCGGTCGAGGCCTTCCGCGACGTCGACCAGGACGTACGGCAGTCGATGCAGCGGGTGCGGACCTCCCCGTTCCTGCTGCGCACCGACGACGTCCGGGGCTTCGTCTTCGACGTGACCACCGGCCTCCTGCGGGAGATCGATCCCGCGACCGACGCCGAGACCGACCCGGCTTAAACACCCAAAGCCCGGCATTTCCCTCGCACTTGTCCGCGGGCAAGTGACACGACCCGGCCATGCGAACAAGAATGCTGGGGTGTGGCACCCTCCGACGATGACACGGGGGCAGGTGTCCGTGTTCCGGAAGGCCGAGGAGGGCCGGGTGACGACCTATGACGATCGAGCGAGCCTCACTGATCTGACCACCACTGTGGAGCGGGTGCGCAGATCGGTGGAGAGTGTGATCGAGGGCAAGCCCGAGGTCGTACGGCTTTCGCTGACCGTGCTGCTCGCCGAGGGACACCTCCTCATCGAGGATGTCCCCGGCGTCGGCAAGACCATGCTGGCCAAGACCCTGGCGCGGTCCATCGACTGCTCGGTGCGCCGCATCCAGTTCACCCCGGACCTGCTGCCCTCGGACGTCACCGGCGTGTCGATCTTCGACCAGCAGCGCCGGGACTTCGAGTTCAAGCCGGGCGCGATCTTCGCGCAGATCGTGATCGGCGACGAGATCAACCGCGCCTCGCCGAAGACCCAGTCCGCGCTCCTGGAGTCCATGGAGGAGCGTCAGGTCACCGTCGACGGCCAGACCTACGAGCTGCCCAGCCCGTTCATGGTGGTCGCCACGCAGAACCCGGTCGAGATGGAGGGCACCTACCCGCTGCCCGAGGCCCAGCGCGACCGCTTCATGGCCCGGGTCTCCATCGGCTACCCGAGCGCCGAGGCCGAGCTCCAGATGCTCGACGTGCACGGCTCGGTCTCCCCGCTGGACGACCTCCAGCCGGTCGCCCACGCGCACGACATCCTCAAGCTGATCGAGACGGTCCGCGCGGTCCACGTCGCCGACGCCGTACGCCGCTACGCGGTCGACATCGTCTCCGCCACCCGCACCCACACCGACCTGCGGCTCGGCGCCTCCCCGCGGGCCACCCTGCACCTGCTGCGGGCCGCCAAGGCCTCCGCCGCGCTCAGCGGCCGCGAGTACGTGCTGCCCGACGACCTCCAGGCACTCGCCGCGCCCGTCCTCGCCCACCGGCTGCTGCCGACGGCACAGGCCCAGCTGAACCGCCGCACCGCCGAGCAGGTCGTCCAGGACATCCTGCAGCGCACCCCCGTCCCGGCCGCGGCCCCGCCCGCCGGACCCCTCTACGGCCAGCAGCCCGGCGCCCGGCGGCTGTGATGACCACCGCTGCCGTGCCGGACGGACAGCGGGGCGACGAGGACGACCGGGGCGGTCTGCGGACCGCCCTCGGCGGTCTCACCACCCGTGGCCGTTCCTTCCTCGCCGCCGGAGTGGCCGCCGCCGCCTGCGCGTACGTCCTCGGCCAGGCCGACCTGCTGCGCGTCGGGCTGCTGCTCGCCACGCTGCCGCTGATCTGCGTCCTCGTGCTGCACCGCACCCGCTACCGGGTCGCCGCCTCCCGCCGGCTCACCCCGCAGCGGGTGGAGGCGGGCTCCGAGGCCCGGGTCCAGCTGCGGATGGAGAACGTCTCCAAGCTCCCCACCGGGCTGCTGATGCTCCAGGACCACGTGCCGTACATGCTGGGGCCCCGCCCCCGCTTCGTCCTCGACCGGGTCGAGGCGGGCGGCCGGCGCGAGGTGTCCTACCGGGTCCGCTCCGACCTGCGCGGCCGCTTCCCGCTGGGCCCGCTCCAGCTGCGGCTCAACGACCCCTTCGGGATGTGCGAGCTGACCCGCTCCTTCAACGCGTACGACACCCTCACCGTCGTCCCGCGGACCGAGGCGCTGCCGCCGGTCAAGCTCGTCGGCGAGGCCTCGGGGTACGGCGACGGACACCAGCGCTCGCTCGCCCTCGCCGGCGACGACGACATCATTCCGCGCGCCTACCGCCACGGTGACGACCTGCGCCGGGTGCACTGGCGCTCCACCGCCCGCTACGGCGAGCTGATGGTCCGCCGCGAGGAGCAGCCGCAGCGGGCCCGCTGCACCGTCCTCCTCGACACCCGCCGGATCGCCTACCAGGGCTCCGGCCCCGACTCGGCCTTCGAGTGGGCGGTCTCCGGCGCCGCCTCCGCCCTGGTCCACATGCTGGAGCGCGGCTACGCGGTCCGCCTCGTCACCGACACCGGCACCTCCGTGCCCGGCGAGGGCACCGAGGGCTTCGCCGGCTCCGCCCAGGACTCGGCCGAGTCGGCCGGTCTGATGATGGACACCCTCGCGGTCGTCGACCACTCCGACGGCGGCGGTCTCTCCCGCGCCTCCGACCTGCTGCGCGGCGGCGACGAAGGACTGCTCGTCGCCTTCGTGGGCGATCTCGACGAGGAGCAGGCGGCCCTCACCGCCCGGATGCGGAACCGCACCGGCGCGGCCGTCGCCTTCGTCCTGGACTCCGGGGCCTGGCTGACCGGCGGCGCGGTCGCCGGGGCCGTCGAGAACCGGGTACGGCAGCTGCGCGAGGCGGGCTGGACGGCGCTGGCCGTACCGCCCGCGGCCAAGCTCGCCGACCTGTGGCAGCAGGCGGCCGGAGTCCGCGCCGAGTCCGCCGCCGACACCTACGGAGGATGGTCATGAGCGGGCGCGCACGGCTGACCCTGGCCGCCTGGGGCGCCACCCTGATGGCGTCCGGAGCCCTGCTTCCCCTGGTGAAGCCGGCGACCTGGATCTTCACGGCCGCCTTCGTCCTCGCCCTGGTGAGCGGGGTGGGCACACTGACCCGGCGGGCACCGCTGGCCCGGCCGCTGACCCTGCTCGCCCAGCTCGCCGTCGCGCTCCTCGCGCTGACCGTGATCTTCGCCCGCGAGCAGGCGATCCTCTGGTTCCTGCCCGGCCCGCAGGTCTTCACGCACGCCGCCGACCTGTTCGCGGCGGGCGCCGAGGACGTCGGCCGGTACGCGATCCCCGCCCCGGACACCGAGGGCATCCGGCTCATGCTGGTCGGCGGCGTGGTCGCCATCGGCCTCATGGTGGACACCCTCGCCGTCACCTTCCGCAAGGCGGCCCCGGCCGGCCTTCCGCTGCTCGCCCTGTACTCGGTGGCGGCCGGCCTCTCCGGCGGCGGCGCCGGCTGGCTCTGGTTCCTCCTCGCCGCCTCCGGCTATCTGCTGCTCCTCCTCGCCGAGGGCCGCGACCGGCTCTCGCAGTGGGGCCGCGTCTTCGGCGGCGCCCAGCGCTCCGCCCGGCCCGGCTCGTCCGTCGCGGGCGGCGGCGGCCCCACCTTCGCCCCGGCCCGCACCGGCCGCCGCATCGGTGCCGTGGCCATGGGCGTCGCCATGGTCGTCCCGTTCGCGCTGCCCGGCTTCACCGGCGGCCTCATCGGCAACGGCGACGGCGAGGGAACCGGCGGTGAGGGCCGGGGCGGCACGATCTCGGCCGTGAACCCGCTGGTCTCCCTCCAGGACAACCTCCGCCAGCCGGAGGACCGGGAGGTCCTCCGCTACCGGACCAACGCCCGCGACACCTCCGGCCTGTATCTGCGGCTCGTCGCGCTCGACCAGTTCGACGGCACCTCGTGGAAGTCATCGGCCCGCCCGATCGAGGCCGTGCCCAAGCAGCTGCCCTGGCCCGACGGACTCTCCCAGAGCGTCCGGATCACCGAGGTGACCAGCAACTTCGTCGCCTCCGAGGGGTACGAGCAGAAGTGGCTGCCGATGCCGTACCCGGCCGGCCGCGTCGACATCGACGGCCGCTGGCGGTACGAGCCGGCCGGCCGGATGCTCGTCGGCGACGACAAGCAGACCACCAAGGGCGCCCGCTACACCGTCTCCAGCCTGGAGGTCCAGCCGACGTCCGCGCAGCTGGCCGCGGCCGGGGACGCGCCGGAGAAGCTCCTCCGCGAGTACACCAAGATCCCGGCCTCGCTGCCGGCCGATGTGAAGGCGACCGCGCTCCAGGTCACCAAGGGCGCGCGCAACGACTACGAGCAGGCGGTGAAGCTCCAGGAGTGGTTCGCCCGGGACGGCGGCTTCCGCTACGACGTGGACGTCGAGTCCGGCACCGGTGTGCAGGCGATCTCCCGCTTCCTGAAGGACAAGGAGGGCTTCTGCGTCCACTTCTCCTTCTCGATGGCGGCGATGGCCCGCTCCCTGGGCATCCCGGCCCGCGTGGCCGTGGGCTTCATGCCGGGCACGACGCAGACCGACGGCTCGGTCTCGGTCGGCATCCGGGACGCGCACGCGTGGCCCGAGCTGTACTTCGAGGGTGCGGGCTGGACGCGGTTCGAGCCGACCCCCTCGCGGGGCTCCACCCCCTCGTACACGCAGGACAACACGCCCTCGGGCACGGCCACCGGTCCCGCCCAGCCGCAGCAGAGCGCCTCGGCGCAGCCGTCCGCCGCGCCCAGCGCCTCGGCGAGCTGCACGCCGCAGGAGCGCCGGCTCGGCGACTGCGGCCCGGAGGAGGAGGTGGCCGGCGCGGACTCGTCCGGCGGGGGCCCGAACCCCCTGACGGTGGTCCTGATCGTCGTCGGGGTCCTCGCGGTCCTCGCCGTCCCCCTCCTCCCCCTGCTGTGGCGTACCCGGGTACGGACACGCCGGCTGGGTACGGCCGGGGCCACGCTCTCGGTCTGGCAGGAGATCGTCGACACGGCCTGGGACTACGGGGTCGAACCGGACGAGTCGCAGACCCCGAGGCGTACGGCGGCCCGGATCGTCCGCCTGGGCGAACTCGGCGGCGAGGCCGCGGACGCGGTGCACCGGGTGGCCCGGGCGGTGGAGGAGACGCTGTACGCGCCGAACCCGCGGCCGGCCTCGGGTCTGGCGGAGGAGGCGGCCCGGATCCGGGCGGGCTTCCACGCGACGGCGGACCGCGGGACGCGCCTGCGCGCGCTGCTCGTGCCACGGTCGGCGGCGCGGCTGCGGTGGTCGACGGCGGCGCGGTGGTCGGAGACGGCGACGAGCTGGTCGAGGCGCCGTGACGCCCTGCTGTCCCGCGCGACCCTCCGCCCACGCCGCGACTGACCCCGGTGGGGTGGAGGCCCCTCCGAGCCTCCACCCCACCCGGCGGCGCCGCGCCCCCGCGCCCACCCACCGTGGGGGGCCGGCGGGCGGAAGCCCGGGCGGGCGTCGGCCCGGCGGAGTAGCCCGCAACGGGGGGCGGCGGGCGGAAGCCCGGGGGGCGGCTCGGCGGAGTAGCACGCGGCCAGGGGGCGGGCACGACGAAGCCCCGTGGTCGGCACCACAGGGCTCGGTCGGATTCGTTGCGCGGGGCCTCCGCTCAGGGGGCCGTCAGTGGCCGCCACCCTGCTGCTCGTCGCGGCGGCGCTGCCACCGCTCTTCCATCCGGTTCATCATGGAACGTCGCTGCCGGGTCTGACGGCCACCGGCCGTCGTCCCACCACTGGTGGCCTGCTGCTCACCCGGCTTCGGCGCCTTGCGCCATCCGGTGACCGCCAGGACCGCGCAGCCCAGCATGACGAGGAATCCCACCACGCTGATCCAGATCTGCTGTGCGACCATTCCGGCCATGAGGAGCGCGATACCCACCAGGAAGCCGGCGACTGCCTGGTAGACCCGTCGCCGGGTGTACGTACGCAGTCCGCTTCCCTCGAGCGCTGTCGCGAACTTGGGATCTTCGGCGTACAGCGCTCGCTCCATCTGCTCGAGCATTCGCTGCTCGTGCTCCGAGAGCGGCACGGAGTCCTCCTAGTCGTCGGTCGCGGGGGCGACCGGTTTGCGGCCCTTTCAGGATAGGCAGGGAATCGCCCCCGTGAAACCCGCCCTCAATGCCGAATAGCCAATCCGGGCCGCCATGCGGATCGGTTGCTGAGGCGTTGATTCCCCAGGCCCTCCTCCGTCATGCCGGATGCTGTCCCCCGATCATACGGGGCAGAGCCCGTTATCGGGCGGGCTGTGGCGTACTCCATGGAGTGCCGCGGCCCGCACCACCGAACGGGTGGCCGTCCAGCTCAGGCCCGCTTCTCGCCCAGTACGTGCAGCTGGGTGGCGATGGCGTGGAAGGAGGGCAGCTCCGCGGCGGCCGCCTCCAGCTTGAGCAGGGCCTCGGCCGCGCCGGGTTCGGTGTCGACGAGGACGCCGGGAACGAGGTCGGCGAAGACCCGGACACCGTGTACCGCGCCGACGTCCAGACCGGCCCCGTCGGCCAGTTCGGCGAGCTGCTCGGCGGTGAAGCGCCGGGGTACGGGGTCGCCCGAGCCCCAGCGGCCCGCCGGGTCGGAGAGCGCGTGCCGGGCCTCGGTGAAGTGTCCGGCGAGGGCGCGGGCCAGGACCGCGCCGCCGAGTCCGGCGGCGAGCAGGCTGAGGCTGCCGCCGGGCCGGAGCGCGGCGACCGCGTTCCGCACGCCTTCGGCGGGGTCGTCGACGTACTCCAGGACCCCGTGGCAGAGCACCACGTCGGCGCTCTCGCGCCCGACGACGTCGAAGAGGCCGCTGATGTCGCCCTGGACGCCGGTGACGAGGTCGGCGACCCCGGCCTCGGCGGCCCGGCGCTCCAGCGCGAAGAGCGCGTTGGGGCTGGGGTCGACGACGGTGACCCGGTGACCGAGGCGGGCGACCGGCACCGCGAAGTTCCCGGAGCCGCCGCCGGTGTCGAGGACGTCGAGGCTGTCCTTCCCGGTGGCCTCGACCCGGCGGTCGAGGGCGTCCTTGAGGACGTCCCAGACGACGGCGGTACGCAGGGAGGCGCGCGACGGGCGCGAGGTCGCCTCTCGACCGAAGACAGGGGAAGGGTCCGGCACGGCTGTTGACTCCTCGGTGACGGGTACGGACGCCCCCACCCTATGGCCTGGGGGGTGGCTTGCCGATCACGCCGCGGGCCCGGCTCGATCGGCGGCGCACCCCCGGGCCCGCGGCGTGGTCAGTCGCCGGCCTCGTCCGGGCCGGGCTGCCGGGGCAGCACCGGCTGGAGGACGAGCAGCCGCTCGACCAGGCGCAGGAAGTACGCGGCGTCCCTGAGCAGGTCGTCCGCCTCGCGCCGGGTCGCCGCGCCGGCGATCCCGGCCTCGGCGCGGGCCCTGCGCTCGGCTCCGGAGGCGAAGAGGGCGCACCACTCGGTCAGCTCGGGCGCCAGCTCGGCCAGGAGCTCCCAGGCGCTCCGTATCCGCTGTCGGCGGCGGGACCCGGTCTCGGGCCTGGCCCGGGCGGCCAGCACGGCGGCGGCGGCCCGCAGGGCGGCGAGGTGGGCCGCGGCGAACCGCTCGTGGGGGCGGTCGAGCGCGGCGGCCTCGGCGAGGCCGGCGTGCGCCTTGGCGAGGAGGTCGAGGGCGGCCGGCGGGGCGGCGGCGGCGCGCGGGACGGGGTGGATGTCGGACGCGGGTCCCGCCTGCGCGGGGGTGGGGCGTCGGCGGGGCGCGGCTGCTGCGGAAGGGCTTGCCATGACGAGTCCTCCTGTCGTCGCGTGACGGCTTCGTGGCCGTATGTGTCCATCGTGCCCGCCCCCACTGACAATCCCCCTCCCAGCACTTCTGACCTGGGGTTTTGCTTGGAAACCCGACTCGGGGGTAACTTTTGCACTGACCAGTCAGTTCAAAAGGGGAATCGGGGGGTGGGCCCGTGGGAGCGGAAGCCGATGAGCGACCGCACGGCGCCGCCGTCGTCGTGGACGGATTCGGACTGAAGGGGCCGCGCGGCTGGGCCTTCCGGGAGGTCTCGTTCCGCGCCGGGCCGGGCACGCTGGTGGCGATCGAGGGGCCCTCGGGCTCGGGCCGCACCTGCCTGCTGCTCGCCCTCACCGGGCGGATGAAGGCCAAGGAGGGCACCGCCGAGGTCGGCGGACTGCCGCTCCCCAAGAGGATGGCCGCGGTGCGCCGGATCAGCGCCCTCGGGCACGTCCCGGGCGTCAGCGAGCTCGATCCCGCCTTCACGGTGGCCGAGCACCTGGGCGAGCGGGCCCTGCTCCAGCGCCGTTTCGACGGCTCCGTCCGGACCTTCCTGCGCCGCCCGTCCGAGCGGCGCGCGTCGGCCCGGGCCCGGATCGACGAGGCCGTGGCGGCCGCAGGGCTCGACCTGGCCGCCCTGCCGAAGGGCGAGCGGACCTCCGTACGGGATCTGGAGCGTCTTGAGGCCCTGCGGCTCTCGATCGCCCTGGCCCTGATCGGCCGGCCCCGGCTGCTCGCCGTGGACGACACGGATCTGAAGCTCTCGGACGCCGACCGCGCCGAGGCCTGGGCGCTGCTGCGCTCGGTGGCCGACGCGGGGACCACCGTCCTGGCCGTCTGCAGCGAGGCCCCCGAGGGCGCCCTGCGGATCACCACCCTCGACGCCGCCACGGCGGCCGCCACCGCCACGGACACCGAGGCCCGCACCGACGACACGGAAGCCGCGGCCACTGCCGACGCCGACGCCACAGCCACCGAGGCCCGCACCGACGACGCGGAGCCCGCGGCAGCGGCCGCTGCCACTGCCGACGCCGACGCCGACGCCGACGAGACCGGCACCGGCGCCGGCACCAAGGCGATCGAGGCCCCGGCGTCCGGCAAGGCGTCCGAGTCCGACAAGGCCGGCAAGGCCGAAAGCGATCTCACCGAAGACACGACCGAGGAGGGGGCGGCCGATGCGCTCGCCGAAACTGGCCGCGCTTGAGCTGAAGCGCTTCGGCAGGGGAAAGCTGCCGCGCGCCGCGCTCGTCGCGATCCTGCTGCTGCCCCTGCTGTACGGCGCCCTGTACCTGTACTCGTTCTGGGACCCGTACAGCAGGCTCGACAAGATCCCCGTCGCCCTCGTCAACGAGGACCGGGGTGCCACCACCGACGGCAAGAAGATCAACGCCGGTGACGACATCACCAAGGGTCTGCTGGACAGCAAGACCTTCGCCTGGCACCGGGTGAGCGACGCCGAGGCGCGCAAGGGCGTCGAGGACGGCACGTACTACCTGTCCCTGACCATGCCCGGCGACTTCAGCTCGCGCATCGCCTCCAGCTCGGGCGACTCCCCCGAGACCGGTGCCCTGCGGGTGCGGACGAACGACGCCAACAACTACATCGTCGGCCAGATCTCCCGGACGGTGTTCTCCGAGGTCCGCACCGCGGCCTCCACCAAGTCCTCCCGCACCTTCCTCGACAAGATCTTCATCTCCTTCTCCGACATCCACGACGCGACCGCGAAGGCCGCCAAGGGTGCGGGCGACCTCAAGCAGGGCGTGGACAAGGCGAAGAAGGGCTCGAAGGACCTGGCGAACGGCCTCAAGGACGCCAAGACCGGCAGCGGCGACCTGGCCGCCGGCCTGAAGAAGCTCGACAAGGGCGCCAAGGACCTGCAGAGCGGCTCCCGCAAGGTCGCGAACGGCACGCAGTCGCTCGCCGACAAGGTGAACGGCACCGCCGACAAGGTCCGCCCCTATCTGGCGAACAACGGCAGGTCGATCCGCGACACCGCCCGGCTCGTCTCGGACTCCGCCACCGCGGTCCGCCACAACCTCGACGACCTGGTGAAGCGCGCCCCGGTGGTCCGCGGCGCGGCGCACCTGGCCGACGACGAGCTGGCCAAGGCCCACCAGGAGGAGTGCGTGGCGAACCCGGAGGCCGCCGCCGAGTTCCCCACCGTCTGCGCCAAGCTCAAGGAGGCCTCGGTCACGGCCGGCGACGTCGCCACCATCGCGGACGACGTCCACGAGCTGACCAAGGGCAGCACGGGCGACCTCAAGACGCTCGACGCGCGGCTCGCGAAGCTCACGCGGGAGGCCGACGAGCTGGCCCGCCGCGCCCCGCACCTCGACGAGGACGTCGAGGACGCCATCCGGAAGATCAACGAGCTCAACGCGGGCGCGAAGAAGGTCGCCGCCGGCGCGGAGAAGCTGCACACCGGCATCTCCGGCGCCAAGACCGGCTCCGTGAACCTCGACACCGGCGTCGGCAAGCTCAAGAAGGGCGCGGGCGACCTCGACGGCGGTCTGTTCAAGCTGGCCGACGGCTCGGGCACCCTCGCCTCCGGCCTGAAGGACGGGGTCGACCGGATCCCCGACTACGACGAGCAGGACCGCGACCGGCGTACGGAGGTCATGGCCGACCCCGTGCAGCTGGCCTCCCAGTCGCTGCACAAGGCGCCGAACTACGGCACCGGTTTCGCCCCGTACTTCATCCCGCTCTCCCTCTGGGTCGGTGCGATGGTCGCGTACATGATCATCCAGCCGCTGAACCGGCGCGCGCTGGCCGCCGGCGGCTCCGCCTGGCGGATCGCCCTCGCGGGCTGGCTCCCGGTGGCGGCCATCGGCGTCCTCCAGGTCGCGGCCCTCATGTCCGTCCTGCACTGGGGCCTCGGCCTCCAGATGGACCGCGCCGCCGGAACCGTCGGCTTCCTCGCCCTGGTCACCTGCTGCTTCTCGGCGATCATCCAGTGGCTCAACGCCCGCTTCGGCGCGGCCGGCCGGATCCTGGTCCTCGCGGTGCTGATGCTCCAGCTGACCTCGGCGGGCGGCACGTACCCCGTCCAGACCAGTCCGGGCTTCTTCAACGCCGTCCATCCCTTCCTGCCGATGAGCTACGTGGTCGAGGCCCTGCGCCGGCTGATCTCGGGCGGCGGGATCGGGCCCGTCTGGCAGGCCTGCGCGGTGCTCGCCGCGTTCACCCTGGGCGCCCTGGCGCTGACCGCCGTGTCCGCCCGCAAGAAGCAGGTCTGGACGCTCGACCGGCTCCACCCCGAACTGACCCTGTGAGACGGGGCCGGTGACACCCGCGACACCTGTGAGAATCGACCCCATGGACAGCAGCAGCACCCGACGCCAGGCCACGCGCGCGAAGCTCTACGAGGCGGCCGTCACCCTCATCGCGGAGCAGGGCTTCTCCGCGACGACGGTGGACGAGATCGCCGAGCGGGCCGGCGTGGCCAAGGGCACGGTCTACTACAACTTCAAGAGCAAGACCGAGCTCTTCGAGGAGCTGCTGCGCCATGGGGTGTCGCTGCTCACCGCCTCGCTGCGGACGGCGGCCGAGGAGACCGCCGTGCGCGGCGGGAGCCGGGTCGACGCGCTGGACGCGATGATCCGGGCGGGTCTCGTCTTCATCGACCGCTATCCGGCCTTCACCCAGCTGTACGTGGCCGAGCTCTGGCGCACCAACCGGGCCTGGAACTCCACGCTCCTGGTGGTCCGCCAGGAGGCCGTCGCGGTGGTCGAGGGGGTGCTGCGGGAGGCGGTCGCGGCCGGTGAGCTGAGCGACGAGATCGACGTCCAGCTGACGGCGGCGGCGCTCGTCGGGATGGTGCTCGTGGCGGCGCTCGACTGGCAGGCCTTCCAGAGCGAGCGTTCGCTCGACGACGTGCACGCGGCGCTCTCACGACTGCTGCACGGCCGGGTGGGCGGCCGTTAGGCCCGGTCCCACGGCACGGCGAAGGCCGGTCCGTCGAGGCTCGATCCCCCCGAGCCTCGCCGGACCGGCCTTCGCCGTACGTCCCCCGTGACACCCCCGTGCCCCGTTGCGGCAGGCACGCGGCCCCGGTTCCGCCGCCCCGTGTCGGCGGTTCCCGGGGCCGCGCCCCTTCCGTGGACTCCACTCTTCCGTCTCCGCGGCCCTGGCTCATCCGCGTACCTACTCATCTCGCCCCCTAGGTACGGATACTCAGACTGGTTACGATCGCGGGCGTGTCCGTACTCCCCCTGGTGTTCACCAGCGGCTGGGCGAGCGGGATCAACGCGTACGCGGTGGTCCTGCTGTTCGGCCTGTTCGGCGCGACCGGGCTCACCGACGAGGTGCCCGAGTCCCTGCAGCGCACCGATGTCCTCGTCGCGGCCGGCGTGCTCTTCCTGTGCGAGGCGGTGGCGGACAAGATCCCGTACGTCGACTCGATATGGGATGCCGTCCACACGGTGATCCGGCCGATCGCGGGGGCCGTGGTCGGCGCCCTGCTCGCCGGACAGAACGGCTCGCTGCCGGAGCTGGCGGCGGGCGCGGTCGGCGGTTCGACGGCCCTGCTGAGCCACTTCGTGAAGGCCGGGACGAGGATGGCGGTCAACACCACGCCCGAGCCGTTCTCCAATGTCGCGCTGAGCCTGGCGGAGGACCTCGGGGTGGCGGCCATCGTCACCTTCGCGCTCTTCCATCCGGTGGCGGCGGCGAGCATCGCGGGCGTGCTGCTCATCGGCGGCCTGGTGATACTGATCTTCCTCGCCCAGCGGATCCGTCGTTTCCTGCGCCGCAGGTCGCAGCGGCGCGAGGAGAGACGGCTCGCCGACATGGAGGCCCGCGCCCGCGCCCGGCCGCCGTCCGGCGACGGTTCGGAACACTTCTGAGCCCGTTCGGGACTGTCCGGGGCGCCGGATAGGGTCGCTGACATGGCACGGATTGTGGTGATCGGCGCGGGACTCGGCGCCATGGCGGCGGCGGCCCGGCTGGCCGTGGCGGGCCACCGGGTGACGGTGTACGAGCGGGGGACGACGTACGGCGGGGCGGTCGGCCGCTTCGCGCGCGACGGGTTCGCGTTCGACACGGGCCCGGGGCTGCTGCATCTGCCCGCCGTGTACCGGGACCTGTTCGTGAAGACCGGCAAGGAACCGCTGGAGGAGTGCGTCACGCTGACGCAGGTCGACCCGGCGAGCCGGCACGTCTTCGCCGACGGCACCCGGGTCGACCTGCCGAACGCCTCCCGGGCCGGCACGGTCGCCGCCCTGGACACCGCGCTCGGCGCCGGCGCGGGCGAGCGCTGGGGCGACTTCCTGGTCCGCGCCCGCGAGGCCTGGGACCGCACCCGCCGCCCGCTCCTCGAGGAGCCGCAGCCCGCGGACCCGGCGCCGCTGGCCCGCGAGCCGTACCCGGCCCTGAAGGCGGGCCTGTTGCGCCGCCCGACGACGACCCTCGCGCAGGTCGGGGCGCGGGAGCTGCGCGACCCCCGGCTCGCCGCCCTCCTCGACGCGTACGCGTGGTCGTACGGCTTCGATCCGGCGACGGCCCCGGCCTCGGCCGCCGTCCTGCCGTACATGGAGCAGACCTTCGGCAGCTGGTACGTGGGCGGGGGCCTGCGGGCGCTCGCCGACGCGGTGTACGAGCGCTGCCGGAAGCGGCGGGTCGAGTTCGTCTTCGACACGCCCGTGGAGGACGTCCTGGAGAAGGACGGCCGGGCGGTCGGTGTGCGCCTGGCCGGCGGAGAGACCGTCGAGGCCGACCATGTCGTCTCGGGGGCCCCGGTGCCCGCGCTCTACCGTGATCACGTCGTCGAGTGGGACCACGGCGACGACTGGCCGCACCACCAGGTCACCGGGACCGGCCGGGTGACGGTCTGTCTGGCGCTGCGCGGCCCCCGGGAGGCGGACGCGGTCCACCGCACCGTCGTCCACGCGGCGGGCGAGCGGCCGACGGTGACGGTGCTGCGCCCGGACGACCCGGCGCTGCGCCCGGACGCGGACCACGAGTCGGTGACGGTCACGGCGACCGTCCCCACGTCTCCCGAGCGGGACGCGGCCGCGTGGGAGGCCTTTGCCGACCGGATGGCCGAAGCGGCCGGGCAGGCGGTCCCCGGGCTGCGGGAGCGGCTGTCGTGGCGGCACGTCCGCACCCCGGAGGACGTGCGGCGGGACACGGGTGCCGCCGAGGTGCCGGGGCCCGCGCTGGCCGGGGCCGGCGGACGGCTGCTCCCGGCCGGCAACCGCTCGCCGCTGCCGGGCCTCTGGTTCGCGGGCGGCTGGTCCCACCCGGGCGGCGGGCTCGCCCACGCGGGCATGTCGGGCGCGCTGGTGGCGGGGTTCATCGTGGAGGGCGCGGACTTCCGCGGCTCCCAGTAGTCGGGCGCGGGGCGGGACGGACGTGGGGCCCGGCGGACGTGCCGGGCCCCACGGTCGGTCAGTACCGGTACTGCTGCTGGTCGTCCGGGTGCGGCTCGTAGCCGTACTGTCCCGGTCCCTGCGGCTGCTGCTGCGGCTGGGGCGGCTGGTCGGTGTCGCGCTGCTGCGGGACCCAGACCCCGCCGGGCGGGGTGTCGTAGGCGTACGAGGGGGCGTACGGGTCGCCGTAGTAGGAGCCGTACTGCTGGCCGTCGGTGCCGGGGCCGATGTACGGGTCGGAGTAGGCGGCGTACTGCTGCTGCCCGGCGGGCTGACCGTAGTCGTAGGCGGGCTGCTGCTGGTCGTAGGCGGGCGCGTAGGGGTCGTACCCGGTCTGGTAGCCCGTCTCGTAGCCGGTGCCGGGGGTCTGGGAGGCGCCGTGGGCCGCGTCCTGGCCCCCGTTGTAGACGCCGTACTGGCCCGTGTCCTCGGGCATCGGCAGGGGCTCGTAGACCGCGGTGGTCTCCGCGGGAGACGGAGCCTCGGTCCCCTCAGGTCCGTCGTACGGGGCGTCCTGGGCCTCGTAGGAGAGCTCGGTGACCTCGAGGGTGGGTCCGGCCTGCGGCGGGGCGCCGGACCTGCGGCGACGGCTCGCGCCGGGGCTGCCGCCGAGCGCCCAGCCGGTGGAGAAGCCGCGGCGGAAGGAGAGCGTCACATAGGTCTGGCCGACGGCGAAGGCGACCGCCCCGACGATGATGACCGCCACCAGGGACATCAGGACGCCGAGGACCACGCCGAGGAAGCCGCAGAAGGCGAGCACGCGCCAGCGCAGTCGCGCCTTGTACTGGAGGAGCACCTCCCCCAGCAGCCACAGCGCGACCACGCCGAATGCGATGTAGAGGACCGTCCACCCCATGCCCCGCCGCCCCTCTCCACGGTCACCGCCGCGGGTCGGGGCGGGTACGACCGGTCACGACTGCTGGTGCAGTCCGAGATTCTCGTAGATCTCGATCGCGGTGGAGCTGTTCAGCGTGATGAAGTGCAGTCCGGGGACACCCTCGGAGAGCAGCCGCGCGCAGAACTCCGTCGCGAACTCGATACCGATGGAGCGTACAGCGGCGGGATCGTCCTTGACGGCGAGGATGCGCTCTTTCACATCCGCGGGGAAGTGGGCGTTGCTCAGCTGGGGCAGCCGGCCGAGGGTCTTCACGTTCACAACGGGCATGACCTCGGGGATGATCGGGGTCTCGCAGCCCGCCTTGGCGACGCTGTCCCGCAGCCGCAGATAGTTCTCGGGGTCGAAGAACATCTGGGTGATCGCGTAGTCGGCACCGGCGCGGCACTTGTCCACGAAGTGCCGGATGTCCGTGTCCCAGTCGACGGAGCGGGGGTGCATCTCGGGGAAGGCGGCGACGCCGACGCAGAAGTCGCCCGATTCCTTGATCAGCCGGACGAGGTCGGCGGCGTACTTGACGCCCTCGGGATGCTCGACCCAGTCCCCCAGCGGGTCGCCCGGCGGGTCGCCGCGGACGGCGAGCATGTTGCGGATGCCGGCGTCGGCGTACTGGCCGAGGACGTTGCGCAGCTCGGCGACCGAGTGGTCGACGGCCGTCAGGTGCGCGACCGGGGTGAGCGTGGTGTCGGAGGCGATCTTCTGGGTGGCCTTGACGGTGCCGCCCCGGGTGGACCCGCCGGCGCCGTAGGTCACGGAGACGAAGCTGGGGCCGACCGCCTCGACGCGGCGCATCGCGTTCCAGAGGACCTGCTCGCCCTTCTCGGTCCGGGGCGCGAAGAACTCGAAGGAGTACGACGTGCCGCCGGAGGCGAGGATCTCGCGGACCGTGCGGGCGCGGTCCGAACGGACGGAAGCGGTACCAAGGGCCATACGGGCAGGTTAGACGGGCCGCGCGGAGGTGCGTGAACGCTGTCCGAGTGGTGGACACGGTTTTGGACAGTCGGCGGGGCGGATCGCTGGACGAACCTCCGACGGATCCCGGGCCGCCCCACGGCCCCCGAGCCGCCGGACGGAGGCCCTACTCGCCCGCGCGCTCCCGGACCCGCTTGGCCAGGGCGGCCGTCGCGGCGGCCGGGTCGTCGGCCTCGGTGATGGCCCTGACGACGACGATCCGGCGCGCGCCCGCGTCCAGGACTTCGTCCAGATTCGTCTCGTCGATACCGCCGATGGCGAACCAGGGGCGGTCCTGGGCCAGGCCCGCCGCGTACCGCACGAGGTCGAGGCCGGGCGCGTACCGGCCGGGCTTGGTGGGGGTCGGCCAGCAGGGGCCGGTGCAGAAGTAGTCGACGCCGGGCTCGACGGCGGCCGCGGCCGCCTCGGTCTCGGCGTGGCAGGAGCGGCCGATCAGGATGTCGTCGCCGAGGATCGCCCGGGCGGCGGGCACGGGCAGGTCGCCCTGGCCCAGGTGGAGCACGTCGGAGCCGATGGCGTGGGCGACGTCGGCCCGGTCGTTCACGGCGAGGAGCCTGCCGTGCCGGCGGGCGGCCTCGACGAAGACGGCGAGGTGCTCCAGCTCCTCGCCCGCCTCCATGCCCTTGTCGCGGAGCTGCACGATGTCGACGCCGGAGGAGAGCACGGCGTCCAGGAAGGCGGGCAGGTCGCCCTGGCGCTTCCGGGCGTCGGTGCACAGGTAGAGCCGGGCGTCGGCGAGCAGCTCACGAGGCGTGGGCATGGATGGTTCCCCCCGTCGGTGGCACGGGGGCGCTCCCCGTGGGTGTCGCGGGGCGGTACCCCGGCGGTGCGGCGCGGGGATTCCCGCACCGGTGGCACGGGGGCCGCGGCGGCCCGGCGGTGGGGCCGGGCGCCGCGACACCCGCTCATGGTGTCCTTCGGTGGCGCGTCAGATGGCGAGCGCCTGGGCGCGGCGCTTCACCTCCGTGCCGCGGTTCTCGTTGAGCGCCTGGGCGGGCGTGCCCGGCAGGCTCTCGTCCGGAGTGAAGAGCCACTCCAGCATCTCCTCGTCGGTGAAGCCGTCGTCCCGCAGCACGGTCAGGAGCCCGACGAGGCCCTTGACGATCTTGTCGCCCTGGATGAAGGCGGCGGGGATCTGCAGGGCGTTGTTCTCTCCACGGCGCACGGCGATGAGCTGACCGTCCTTGATCAGCTGCCGCACGCGCGTCACCTCGACATCGAGCATCTCCGCGATGTCGGGCACGTAGAGCCAGGCGGGGACGAGCGCATCGATCTTTACGTCAATCTCGGTCACAGGACAAGCCTGCCATCCCGGACCGACAGCCGGTAGTCGGGCCCTAGACGACCGCCGCCTTCAGGGGGACGGACGGGTCCGCCGCGCGCACGGGGTCGACGGCGGTGGCCGTCTCGATGAGCTTGCGGCCCTGGGCCAGGTCGCGGGGGCGGCCGACCGCGAGCAGGGCCACCGGGACCCCGGCCCGCAGCCACAGCACGGACCAGGTCTTCTCGGCCGGGTCGCCGCGCCGGAGCAGCTCGTCCGCGTCCGCGTGGTGCCCGGCGTACTGGACGAAGCGGCCGAACTGCTCGGACCAGAAGTACGGGACGGGGTCGTACGGCCCGGGTTCGGCCCCCGTACCGGCACCGGTGATCGTCGCGGCGACCGTGCGGGGGCCCTGGAGCGCGTTGTCCCAGTGGTGGACGAGGAGACGCCGCCCGTAGCGGGCGGAGGGGAAGGAGGCGCAGTCCCCGACGGCGTACACATCGGGCAGGCTGGTGCGCAGCCGCTCGTCGGCGGTGACGGCGCCGCTCGGGTCGAGGGCGATCCCGGAGCCGGTGAGCCATCCGGTGGCGGGGACCGCGCCGATGCCGACGACGACGGCGTCGGCGGGCAGCTCGCGGCCGTCGGCGAGGACGACCCTGCCCGGCGTACCGGGCTCGACGGTGCGGACGCGCGCGTGGGTGAGGAGTTCGGCGCCGTTCTCGCCGTACCACTCGGCCATGGGGGCGGTGACCTCGGCGGGCAGGGCCCCGGCGAGGGGGCGGTCGGCGGCCTCGACGACGGTGACGGCGCAGCCGGCCTCGCGGGCCGCAGTGGCGAACTCCGCGCCGATCCAGCCGGCGCCGACGACCACGACGCTGTGCCGGCGCTCCAGGACGGGCCCGAGGCGGACGGCGTCGTCGAGGGTCCGCAGCAGATGGACCCCGGGGACGCCTTCGGTGCCGGGCAGGGTGACCGGCTGGGCGCCGGTGGCGACGACCAGGACGTCGTACGCGACGGGCCCGGCCTCGGTGTCGATCTCGTGGTCGTCGGCGCGCAGCCCGGTGACGTCGAGACCAAGGCGGAGTTCGATGCCGAGCTCCTCGAAGTCGATGTCGAAGGCGGAGCCCTCGGCCTTGCCGAGGAGGACGGCCTTGGAGAGCGGGGGCCGGTCGTAGGGCTGGTGGGGCTCGGCCCCGATGAGGGTCACGGTGCCGGTGAAACCCTGTTCGCGCAGGGCGACGGCGGTCTGGACGCCCGCCATGCCGGCGCCGACGATCACGACGTGCTGCTGTGCCTGCTTCTGCTCGCTCACCCGACCACCTTACGCATCTGACGAACCGTCAGGAAGGGAGGGGTCTGCGGCCCCCCGGAGGCGGAAGCTAGTGTGGCGGGCGTAAAGCACTCGCGGGAGCCCGGACGCACCGGGCTGAGAGGGAGGCTGGAACGGCCTCCGACCGTACGAACCTGATCCGGGTCATGCCGGCGAAGGGAGGGGCTGGACGCCCATGCGTTCTTCCGAAGTCCATGTGTCCGAGGGCCGGGTGTCCGGGGCGGACGCACCGGACACCACCGCATCCGCGGCGGACGTGCCGGGCACCGCTGTGCCCGCCTCGGACGCACCGGATGCCACCGCGCCCGACGCGGACGTACCGGATGCCACCACGCCCGACGCGGACGCACCGGATGCCACCGCGCCCGACGCGGACGTACCGGATGCCACCACGCCCGACACGGACGCACCGGATGCCACCACGCCCGACGCGGGTCGGTCCGCCGCGGCGTCCGACGGCCGCGGGGCCGCTGCCCGCGGCGCCGACGTCCTCGTCGTCGGAGGCGGCATCATCGGCCTGGTCACGGCCTGGCGGGCCGCGCGACGCGGCCTGCGCACCGCCGTGGTCGACCCGGCCCCGGGCGGCGGCGCCGCCCACGTCGCGGCCGGGATGCTCGCCGCCGTCACCGAACTCCACTACGGCGAGGAGACCCTCCTCGGGCTCAACCTCGCCTCCGCCGCGCGCTATCCCGCGTTCGTCGCCGAGCTCCAGGAGATCACCGGCCACGACGTCGGCTACCGCGCCTGCGGCACCCTCGCCGTCGCCCTCGACGCCGACGACCGGGCCCACCTGCGCGAACTGCACGCCCTGCAGACCCGCTGCGGACTCACCTCGGAGTGGCTCAGCGGCCGCGAGTGCCGCCGCCTCGAACCGATGCTGGCCCCGGGAGTGCGCGGCGGGCTCCGGGTGGACGGCGACCACCAGGTCGATCCGCGCCGGCTCGCCGCCGCGCTCCTCCTCGCCTGCGAACGCGCCGGGGTGGCCTTCCACCGCGAGCTCGCGCAGAGCCTGACGGCGGTACGGGACCGGGCGCGCGGTGTCGTGCTCGCCGGCGGCGGGGAACTGACGGCCGACCAGGTCGTCCTCGCCGCGGGCAGTCTGAGCGGCCGCCTCGCGGGGGTGCCGGACGAGGTGCTTCCGCCGGTGCGCCCGGTGAAGGGCCAGGTGCTGCGGCTGCGCGTACCGGCCCCGTACGCCCCCTTCCTCTCCCGGACGGTCCGGGCCGTCGTCCGCGGCAGCCACGTCTACCTGGTGCCCCGCGAGAACGGCGAACTCGTCGTCGGCGCCACCAGCGAGGAACTCGGCTGGGACACCACGGTGACGGCGGGCGGGGTGTACGAGCTGCTGCGCGACGCCCACGAACTCGTCCCCGGGCTCACCGAACTGCCGCTGACCGAGACCCTGGCGGGCCTGCGCCCCGCGTCGCCCGACAACGCGCCGCTGCTCGGCCCCACCGCACTGCCCGGCCTGCACCTGGCCACCGGCCACTACCGCAACGGGGTCCTGCTCACCCCCGTCACCGGCGACGTCATGGCCGAGGTGCTCACCACGGGGGTCCTCCCCGACGAGGCCCGCCCCTTCACCCCCCGCCGTTTCTCCCCCGCGCCCGCGCCCGTACGTCAGGAGCAGCCCGCATGAACGTGTCCGTGAACGGAGAGGCCCGCGTGCTCTCCGGCCCCGTCTCCCTCGACGCCCTCGTGGCGACCCTGACCCAGGCCCGCTCCGGAGTCGCCGCCGCCCTCAACGAGACGGTCGTCCCGCGCGGCGAATGGGAGACGACCCTGCTCGGCGAGGGCGACCGGGTGGAAGTCCTCACCGCGGTCCAGGGAGGCTGAGCGCGATGTCCGACGACGTGTTCACCCTCGGCGGTACGGAGTTCTCCTCGCGGCTCATCATGGGCACCGGCGGGGCGCCCAGCCTCGACGTCCTGGAGCGCTCACTGGTCGCCAGCGGTACGGAGCTGACGACGGTCGCGATGCGGCGCCTGGACCCGACGGTCCAGGGCTCGGTCCTCTCCGTCCTGGAGCGGCTCGGCATCCGGGTCCTGCCGAACACGGCGGGCTGCTTCACGGCGGGCGAGGCGGTCCTGACCGCCCGCCTCGCCCGCGAGGCGCTCGGCACCGACTGGATCAAGCTGGAGGTCGTCGCCGACGAGCGGACGCTGCTGCCGGACGGGGAGGAGCTCCTCGTGGCGGCCGAGACCCTGGTCGACGACGGCTTCACCGTCCTCCCCTACACCAACGACGACCCGGTCCTCGCGCGGAAGCTGGAGGACGTGGGCTGCGCCGCGATCATGCCGCTCGGCTCCCCCATCGGCTCGGGCCTCGGCATCCGCAACCCGCACAACTTCCAGCTGATCGCGGAACGGGCGGGGGTGCCGGTGATCCTCGACGCGGGGGCCGGCACCGCGTCGGACGCGGCGCTCGCGATGGAGCTGGGGTGCGCGGCGGTGATGCTGGCGTCGGCGGTGACGCGCGCGCAGGAGCCGGTCCTGATGGCTTCGGCGATGCGGCACGCGGTGGAGGCGGGGCGGCTGGCGTACCGGGCGGGGAGGATTCCCCGCCGGCACTTCGCGGAGGCGTCGTCCCCCAGGGAGGGCCGCCCCACCCTGGACCCGGAACGCCCGGCCTTCTGACACGGTGGCGGGGACTCCCCGCCGGTGGGCGCACACGCCGCCCAGCCCCCAGTCGGGCTACACCCGCCCCCGACCCACCGCCGTGTGCGGCGGCACCCGCACCCCGACCCCCGCCGAGTGCGGCGGCGCCCGCACCCTGACCCACAGCCGTGCGCCCGCACCCGCACCCCGGCCCACCGCCGTGTGCGGCGGCGCCCGCACCCCGACCCACCGCCGGTGGCCGCTCGCCCCCGCCCCCGCCCCCGCCCACCCCCCGTGTGGGCAATCGTCCCGCAGGGCGGGACGGGTGGGCACACGGGACGGCGCCCTCTGGCGGCGCCTCCGCCCCCGTGCCCTGGCCCGCACCACCAGTGCGCCGCGCACCGGGTGCGGGTTCAGGCGCGGAAGCCTAGGCCCGGCAAAGGGCGCCGTTCCGTTGTGCCCACCCGTTCCGCCCCAGCGGAACAGATGCCCACAACGTGGGGGGCGGTGGGCGGCCCGCACCCCGGGACAGACGGGCGCCGCCCAGGCGGGGCGGCTGCCGACGGCAGGGGTGGGCGGCTGCCTCCCGGCAGGTGGGCAGGGTGAAGGCACCCGGCAGGGCGGCGCGGTGGCGGGAGCGTGCGGGGCTCGTCACAGGTGGGTCGCAGTCGGGGGCGTACGGCGGAGCCCCCCTCCACCCCCTCGTAGACTCGACGCCGTGGACACGACCCTTCAGGACCCCCTCGTCGGGCGGCTGCTCGACGGCCGCTACCGCGTCGACGCGCGCATCGCCGTCGGCGGGATGGCCACGGTCTACCGGGCCGTGGACACCCGTCTCGACCGCGTCCTCGCGCTCAAGGTGATGCACCCCGCCCTCGCCACCGACGCCGCGTTCGTCGAGCGCTTCATCCGCGAGGCGAAGTCCGTCGCACGCCTCTCGCACCCCAACGTCGTCGGGGTCTTCGACCAGGGCGCCGAGGGCGCGTACGTCTATCTGGCGATGGAGTACGTGGCCGGCTGCACCCTCCGTGACGTCCTGCGCGAGCGCGGCGCCCTCGCGCCCCGGGCCGCCCTGGACATCCTGGAGCCGGTGCTCGCCGCGCTCGGCGCCGCGCACCGGGCCGGGTTCGTGCACCGGGACATGAAGCCGGAGAACGTCCTGATAGGGGACGACGGCCGGGTCAAGGTCGCCGACTTCGGTCTCGTACGGGCCGTGGGCTCGGCGACCGCCACCACCGGCTCGGTCCTCGGGACCGTCTCGTACCTGGCGCCGGAGCAGATCGAGCACGGCACCGCCGACACCCGCGCCGACGTGTACGCCTGCGGTGTCGTCCTGTACGAGATGCTGACCGGCGGCAAGCCGCACTCCGGCGACACCCCCGCCCAGGTGCTCTACCAGCACCTCAGCACGGACGTGCCCGCCCCTTCGGCGGCCGTTCCCGGACTCGCCGTGGAACTGGACGAGCTGGTCGCCGCGGCCACCGCCCGTAACCCCGAGGTCCGCCCGTACGACGCCGTCGCCCTGCTGGCCCTGCTCCGGGAGGCCCGCGCCGCGCTCGGCGAGGAGCAGCTGGACGCGGCGCCCCCGCAGGCCCGGTCCGGGGCCCGGGACACCACGGACGACCGGACCAGCGTGATCCCCCGTGCCGTACCGGCCGCGGAGGCGGCCGGGCCCGGGGCCGACGCGCACCAGGTGCTGCACACGAACCGGCTGCCGGTCCCCGAGGCGCCCACGCCCGGCCGCCGTCGCCGGCCCCCGCGCGGCCCACTGCTGCTCGTCCTGGGCGTCCTGCTCGCCCTCGGTCTCGGCACCGGTGTCTGGTACATCAATTCCGGCCAGTTCACCCGTGTCCCCGCCGTGCTCGGCCAGACGGAGACCGAGGCGACCAAGCGGATCACCGACGCCGGCCTCGAGGTCGGTACGACGAAGCGCGCGTTCAGCGACGTGTACGAGCGCGGCACGGTCATGGCTGCCGACCCGGCTCCCGGCGAGCGTCTGCGGGGCAACGGCACGGTCACCCTGACCCTCTCCCGCGGTCCCGAGATCGTGAAGGTGCCCAACCTCAAGAACAAGCCGCTCGCCGAGGCCAGGCGGGTCCTCGCGGAGGAGGGCCTGGTCGCCGGGGTGATCACCCAGAAGTTCAGCGACACCGTCGCGCAGGGGGCCGTGATCGGCTCCGACCCCGAGCCCGGCACCGAGCGGGCCCCCGACTCGGCCGTCGCCCTTGTGGTCAGCAAGGGCTCCCCGATCGACGTCCCCGACGTCACGGGCGAGACCGTCGCCGACGCCACGGCCCTGCTCCAGGACGAGGGGCTCAAGGTGGTCCTCGCCCCGGAGCGGATCAACTCCCCCGAGGCCGTCGGCTCCGTCGCCGCCCAGTCGCTCGCCGAGGGCAGCCGGGCCGCCGAGGGCGACACCATCACCCTCACCGTCTCCAAGGGCCCCCGGCTCGTCGCGGTCCCGGACGTCGTCGGCGAGACGGTCGACGACGCGCGTACGGCCCTGGAGGACGAGGGTTTCGAGGTGGAGGTCAAGAAGTCCTTCCCCTACCTGGGCAGCGAGGTCACGGGCCAGTCCGTGGAGGGCGGCTCCACCGCGCCCGAGGGCTCCACCGTGACGATCACGATCAAGGGACTGTAGAGAACTGATGCGCAACCCCGTCGGTGGCCACGTCCCGGTGGCCGGTGGCCTGGCCAAGGTCGGCCTGGGCTACGCCCGCGAGCTCGGCGCCGAGACCGTGCAGGTCTTCGTCGCCAACCCGCGCGGCTGGGCCACTCCGCCCGGGAACCCCGCCGAGGACGAACGGTTCCGCGCCGAGTGCGCCGCCGAGTCGATCTCGGCCTGGGTCCACGCCCCGTACCTGATCAACTTCGGTTCGCACACCGAGGCCACGGCGGAGAAGTCGGTGGAGTCGATGCGGCACTCGCTGCGGCGGGGCCGGGAGATCGGCGCGAAGGGCGTGGTGGTGCACACCGGCTCGGCGACCGGGGGCCGCCCGCGCGCGGTGGCGCTCGCGCAGGTCCGGGAGCTGCTGCTGCCGCTGCTCGACGAGCTGACGCACGACGACGACCCGGATCTGCTCCTGGAGTCGACGGCCGGCCAGGGCTTCTCGCTCTGCTCGCGCGCGGAGGACTTCGGGCCGTACTTCGACATGCTCGACCGGCACCCGAAGCTGGGGATCTGTCTGGACACCTGCCACATCTTCGCCGCCGGCCACGACCTCACCGGTCCGCAGGGCGCGGCGCAGACGCTCGACCAGCTGGTGGCGACCGTGGGTGAGGGACGGCTGAAGCTGATCCACGCCAACGACTCCCAGGACGTGGTCGGCGCGCGGAAGGACCGGCACGCGAACATCGGCGTGGGGCACATCGGCGAGGACGCGTTCCGCAACCTCCTCCGTCACCCGGCGACCGAGGGCGTGCCCCTGATCATCGAGACGCCCGGCGGCACGGCGGGGCACCTGGCGGACGTGGAGCTGCTCAAGAAGCTGAGGGACTGACACGGTTTCCCGTTGAGGAATACCCCAGGGGGGTATACGGTTCCTGTGACGGCAGGAACCGCTACCCGACCCTGGGGGCACCCATGCAGCACGACGCGCACGCCCATCACGACCACGGCGCTCACAGCACCCACAGCGCTCATGCCGGCCCCGAGAGCCACCCCGACCACGGCGGCCACAAAGGTCACGAAGGCCACGAAGGCCACCAGGGGCAGCACGGCGGGCACGACGAGGGCCACGGCGCTCACCACCACACCCCCGGCAAGGCCTCCTGGTCCATGGCGGCCAGGGCGACGCTGCACTGCCTCACCGGCTGCGCCATCGGCGAGGTCCTCGGCATGATCATCGGCACCGCGCTCGGCTGGGGCAACACGCAGACGATGATCCTCGCGATCATCCTGGCCTTCTTCTTCGGCTACGCGCTGACCCTGCGCGGAATCCTGGCCGCCGGCATCGATTTCAAGACAGCCTTCAAGGTCGCGCTCGCCGCCGACACCCTGTCCATCGCGGTCATGGAGATCATCGACAACGGCGTCATCGCACTCTGGCCCGGCGCCATGGACGCCCACCTGTCCGACCCGATCTTCTGGATCGTCCTCGCCATCGCGCTCGCCGCCGCCTTCGTGATCACCGTTCCGGTGAACAAGTGGATGATCGGCCGCGGCAAGGGGCACGCGGTGGTCCACCAGTACCACCACTGACCCCCACCGACCCACTGACCCCACTGACGCCACCGTCCTGCGGCATCACGCCGCAGGACGGTCCGGAGCGCTACAACTCCGGGCCGTCTCCCGGCTCCTCCTGGTACGAGTACCGCTGCTCCGTCCAGGGGTCCCCGAGGTTGTGGTAGCCCCGCTCCTCCCAGAAGCCCCGCCGGTCGGCGGCCATGTACTCCACGCCGCGGACCCACTTGGGACCCTTCCAGGCGTACAGGTGCGGGACGACCAGGCGCAGCGGGAAACCGTGCTCGGCGGTGAGCAGCTCGCCGTCCATATGGGTGGCGAAGATCGAACGGTCGTCGGCGAAGTCGGTGAGCCGCATGTTGGCGCTGTAGCCGTACTCGGCCCAGACCATCACATGGGTGACCTGCGGCGCGGGCGGGGCGAGCTCGAGGATCGTACGGGCGGGGACCCCACCCCATTCGGCCCCGAGCATGCTGAATTTCGTGACGCAGTGCAGATCGGCCACGACCGAGGAGAAGGGGAGGGCCGAGAACTCCTCGTGGTTCCAGCACCGCTTGTCGCCCTCGGCCGTCGCGCCGAAGATGCGGAACTCCCAGCGGTCCGGCTTGAACTTGGGAACGGGCCCGTAATGGGTGACCGGCCAGCCGCGCTGGAGCCGCTGGCCCGGCGGAAGGTCCGGCGAACGATCCGGCTGCCCCGCCTCCCGGTGTACTCCGCTCTCCGTCCGACCCATGCCATCCATGGTGACAGACTGCGAGGGGTGGTCATGACCAGGAGACCTCCGGCCTGGCCCTATTCGGGCAACTCCCACTAAGCCTGCACTTACTGGACGACCCCCATTCGGGGTGCGAGGATGCGGCCATCCTGCCCAGTGACGGCGTAGACACGCAACGTGGAAGGAGCCTCTGCGATGCAGGGCGACCCCGAGGTCCTCGAGTTTCTCAACGAGCAGCTGACCGGCGAGCTGACGGCCATCAACCAGTACTGGCTGCACTACCGCATCCAGGACAACAAGGGGTGGACGAAGCTCGCCAAATACACGCGCGAAGAGTCCATCGATGAGATGAAGCACGCGGACAAGCTGACCGAGCGCATCCTGATGCTCGACGGCCTGCCCAATTACCAGCGCCTCTTCCACGTACGGGTCGGCCAGACCCTCACCGAGATGTTCCAGGCGGACCGCCAGGTCGAGGTCGAGGCCATCGACCGTCTGAAGCGCGGGATCGAGGTCATGCGGGCCAAGGGGGACATCACGTCCGCCAACCTCTTCGAGGAGATCCTGGCCGACGAGGAGCACCACATCGACTACCTGGACACGCAGCTCGAGCTGATCGAGTCCCTGGGTGAGGCCCTCTACATCTCGACGCTCATCGAGCAGCCGAGCTGAGGTTCCCCCCTAAGCGGCTTCCCCGAGTTCGGTGACGGTCTCCGTCGCCAGCGCGGGCATGCCCTGGTCCAGGAGGTCGCGTCGCGGGCAGTTGCCGCGACCGAGGATGGCCTGAATGCGACGGACACAGGAACCGCAGTCCGTGCCGGCCTTGCAGGCCGAGGCGATCTGGCGGGGCGTGCAGGCGCCCGCGTCGGCATGCGCCTTGACCTGCTTCTCCGTCACTCCGAAGCATGAGCATACGTACATCGCGGTTCACCTCCCGCCGTGATCGATAAGGCTAACCTAACCTTACCCGGCACCGAGGGACCGTAAAAGCCCTGGATACGAGGATGGGGCGCGGATCACATGGATCCGCGC
>NZ_JBHTSA010000045.1:0-63884 GCF_042795405.1 Streptomyces sp. NPDC056480
CCTCGCCGGGGGAGAGGTCGTAGGCCATGCCGCAGTCCCAGGAGGAGATGGCCACCGCGACGAGCGACACGTCGTCGACGACGACCGTCCACCGAGCGCCGAGCCCGTCCTGGCCGAACACGAGCCCGTACCCCTCGGCGTACGGCTCGAGCCCGAGGGCAGCGCACGCCGCCGGGTAGTCGTCGCCGAGCACGCTCGGGAAACGCGCGGGCGTCAGCAGTGCCGCGGTCAGCACGAACAGCGCGTCGGCAGCGCCTTCGGCCTCGGCCTCGGCGATCGGGTCCGTCCCAGCCACGCATGCCTCCCCATCTGGTTGTCGGCGCACCTTAACCAGTGAGTAGGGAGGCCTGTCCATAGCCAGGCGCCGTGACCTGCATCGCCGTACGCGCGCGGGCCTGGCGGCAGGCCGCGGCGCCGCCGCGTCCGCCGTGCTCCGGCCCGCCCGCACCGCCGGTCCTAGGCGTCGGCCGCGGGTCGCCGCACCGGGTCCTCCCGCAGGCCCAGCAGCGAGCGGGCCACGGCCCTCGGCGACTCGTCGCGTTCCCGGGCGAGGGTGAGGAGGGCCCGGCAGGCCAGTTCGTTGACCCCGAAGGACAGCATGCCGGGAGAGACCCGGCTGGCCGCCTCCTCCGCCCGCGCCGGATCGTCCTCGGCGCACGCGGCCACGTACTCGGCGGCCGCCTCGAAGAGGTTGTGCCCCTGCCGGGGGCGCGGTGGCGCCGGCGCGGCGGCCTCCGGTGCCCGCCGGGCGGACGGAAGGAGCCTGCGCAGTCTTTCGGATACCCGTGCCACGCCGCACCGCCTTTCCCGGGCACGACTGCCCGGCACATCCACGGTAGTCAGTGAAGTGCCGGGAAAGAAGGGTGCGTTGGGGTCGGCTAGGAAGCCCCGCCGCTGGTGGACCACTGCTGGACCGGCGGCGAGGCGTTCTTCAGGAGCGGGAGGTTCCTCTCGACGGCCTGCTTCCAGGCGCCGTCGTCGATCATCTTCCGGAGCGCCCGACTGACGGCGCCGTTCGCATCGCCGCCCTCCGGAACGCCGATGCCGTAGGGCTCGTCGCTGACGCTGAAACCGGCGAGCCTGAACCGGCCCTTGTACGCGTCGCGCGCGGCGTACCCGGCGAGCAGCGTGTTGTCGGTGGTGACGGCGTCGACGGCCCCCGAGGCCAGGTCGTCGATGCACCGGGCGTAGCTGTCGTAGGTCACGACCTGTGCCTGGGGGGCGAGCTTCGTCCGGATCAGGAGCGCGGTGCTGGAACCCGTGGCCGTGCAGACCTTTCGGCCGTCGAGATCCGTCGGGCGCTTGACCGTGGTGTCGTTCGCGGGGAGCAGGACGTCCTGATGGGCCATGAAGTAGGGACCGACGAAGTCGACCTTCTTGTCCCGCAGGGAGTTGAAGGTGTACGTGGCCACGACCAGGTCGACATCACCACGGGTGAGGAGCGACTCGCGCGTGGAGCTCCGGGCCTCCTTCCAGACGATGTCGGCGGGATCGTGCCCGAGGACCCGGGCGACGTAGGTCGCCACGTCCACGTCGAGGCCCGCGTACGTGCCGTCCGGGTTCTTGAAGCCGAGTCCGGGCTGGTCGAACTTGATTCCGATGGTGATCCTGGGCCCGCCGCCGGTCGGGGTCGCCCCGGAGGCGCCCGTGGAGGGGGTGGCGGGTGCCGACGGCGAGGAGGACCCCTGGCCGCTCGGCTTGCCCTCGACGCGGTCGCCGCCTCCGTCGTCCTTCCCGCCGCCGAGCGGGAGGAGGTTCCAGACGAGCACACCGCTGAGGACGACGGCCGCCCCCGCCACCGCCGCGTACACCCCGCCGCGCCGCTTGTGCGCCGTGGGCGGCCCGGACGGTACCGGGGGTGCGAGGGGGAAGGCGGTGGCGGTGTCCGCGCCGGATTCCTCCTGAACCCGGGCGAGCATCCGGTCCAGTGCCTCGCCGTCGGGGCGCGCCGCCGGATCCCGTACCAGCACACTCGTCAGAACCCGCGTCAGCGGCCCGGCCCGCCGGGGCGGCGGCACCTCCTCGCCGAGGACGGCCGCGAGCGTGGCGAGCGTGTTCGCCCGGCGCAGCGGATGGTGGCCTTCCACCGCGACGTACAGCGTCATGGCCAGGGACCAGAGGTCGGCGGCCGGCCCGCCCTCCTCGCCGCTGACGCGTTCGGGCGCCATGTAGTCGGGCGTGCCGATGATGGACCCGGCGGCGGTGAGGGCGGTGGCCCCGTGGATCGCGGCGATGCCGAAGTCGGTCAGGACCGGCTGTCCGTCCGGCCGCAGCAGGACGTTCGGCGGCTTGATGTCCCGGTGCTGGATGCCCACCGCGTGGGCCGCCCGCAGCCCCGCGAGGATCCCGCGCCCCAGCGTCGCCGCCTCGCCCACGGTGAGTCCGCCGCGGTCGAGGCGGTCCTGGAGGGAACCGCCGGGGACCAGTTCCATGACGAGCCAGGGGTACGTGCCCTCGCCGCCGTCCACGATGTGATGGATGGTCACCACCTGGGGGTGGGCCACGCGCGCGAGTGCCCGGGCCTCACGCAGCACCCTGGTACGGAGTTCGCGGGCGGCCCAGGGGTCGTACTCGGCCAGCGCGGGATCGGGCGGGCGGACCTCCTTGAGGGCCACCTCACGGTGGAGCACCAGGTCCCGCGCGCGCCACACGGTGCCCATGCCGCCCCCGCCGAGCCGCTCCACCAGCTCGAACCGATCGTCGACCACCCGCACCACTCGCAGCCCCCAGTCACGTCGCAGACCCCGACCCGACTCTGCCACACCCGGCCGAGGGATCCGGCCGGATCAAGGACGGGCCATAGGGGGCCGGGGGAGGGCCGCGCGACGGCCGGTCGTCGAGGGCGGTGCGGGGCACGATGATCCGCGAGGGCGGTGCGGGGCACGACGATCCGCGCCTCAGTCCTCCCGTACGCCCATGGCCAGGTAGCGCGCGTCCTCGTCGACGTAACCGACGAGCCGCCAGCCCGCCTCGGCGAGCACGGGGCGCAGTCGGGGTTCGGCGCGCAGGTCGTCCGGGGTGATCTGCCGGCCGTGGCGGGCGGCGAGGGCCGCCCGCCCGATCGGGTGGAAGAGCGCGAGCCGGCCGCCGGGACGTACGACACGGGCGAGTTCACGCAGACCGGCGACGGGTTCGGCCAGGTGCGAGACGAGTCCGGCCCCGAAGACCGCGTCGAGCGCGCCGTCGCGCACCGGCAGGCGTCCGACGTCGGTGAGCAGCAGCGTCGCCGTCCCCGCCGTGCCGCCGCGCCCGGCGGCGACGGCCCGCTCGAGCATCTCGGGGGTGAGGTCGGCGCCGAGCACGGTTCCGGACGGGCCGACGGCGGCGCGGAGGGGAGTGAGGGCACGCCCGGTCCCGCAGCCGGCGTCGAGCACCGCGTCGCCCGGGCGAAGGCCGAGCTCGTTCACGGCGGCCGCGTACGCGGGACCGTCGTCGGGGAACCGGCTGTCCCAGCCGGCGGCGCGGGGGCCGAAGAACTCTCGGACGTGTGTGGGGTCGTCGCTCATGCGCTCATGATTCCGTACCCGGAGGAGTGACCGTCGTGTGTGAACATTTTGTGTGCATCATCTGCGTGCGCGTT
Source organism: Streptomyces sp. NPDC056480 (assembly GCF_042795405.1). Classification (NCBI taxonomy): domain Bacteria; kingdom Bacillati; phylum Actinomycetota; class Actinomycetes; order Kitasatosporales; family Streptomycetaceae; genus Streptomyces; species Streptomyces sp. NPDC056480. Next base: position 3,581 of record NZ_JBHTSA010000045.1, read on the forward strand.
CGAGCCCGGTGCGATCGTTCGGGATCATCTCTCTGTCATATTCCATCAGCTTTCGAAATGCGCCCCTGGTGCGCCCCCTGATGCGCACTAGCGTCCGGGAGCCATGGGACACCTGGACCACGCCACCTTCGGCTGGCTGACACCTGCACTGTCGTACGCGATGGCCTGCGTCGGCGCCGCCCTCGGGCTGCGCTGCACCGTACGCGCCCTCGACGCGACCGGCCGCTCGCGGCGCAACTGGCTGCTCACGGCGGCCTCCGCGATCGGCACCGGCATCTGGACGATGCACTTCGTGGCGATGCTCGGCTTCGGCGTGACCGGCACCGACATCCGCTACAACGTTCCACTCACCATCCTGAGCCTGGTCGTCGCCATGGCCGTCGTCGGAATCGGAGTGTTCGCCGTCGGCTACGGACGCGACCGGGTCCGCTCCCTCCTGATCGGCGGACTCACCACGGGTGTCGGCGTGGCGAGCATGCACTACATGGGAATGGCCGCCCTCCGGCTCCACGGCGAGGTCCGCTTCGACCCCCTGCTCGTCGGCCTCTCCGTGCTCATCGCCGTCGTCGCCGCCACCGCGGCCCTGTGGGCGGCCCTCAACATCCACTCACCCGCCGCCGTGGCCGTCGCCTCGCTCGTGATGGGCGCGGCCGTCAGCAGCATGCACTACACCGGCATGTTCGCCGTACGGGTGGACGTGGCCCCCTCGACCGCCACCCTCCCCGGCGCCACGGTCATGCAGTTCATCTTCCCGCTCGCCGTCGGCCTCGGCTCGTACCTCTTCATCACCTCCGCCTTCGTCGCCCTCTCGCCGACGGCCAGGGAGCGTGCGGCGTACGCCTCCGCCGGCCGCCTCACCGACGAGCGCGCGGTGGACGTGGCACCTCCCGGCTTCCGGACCGCCGAATCCGCCCGTACACCCGCGAGCTGAACCGAACCCCCCACACCACGCACCAGAGACCGTCGCAGCCGGAACGAGGAGGCCATGCGAACTCCCCGCAGGACCAACGACGCCAAGGCGCCGGCGCCGCCGTCGGCGGCCGCGCGCGGGCGGCGCGCACATGCAGGGCCGCCCGCCGACGAGCCGGGCGAGCCCACGCCCGAGGCCTTCCCCGGCAACGGACACCCGGCCTCCGCCGGCCACCTGGCCGGCACGGGACACGCGGCAGGGGGCCACACGGCCGGCACGGGACACGCGGCCGGCCCGGGACAGGCGGCCGGCACCGGTCGCAAGGACACCGCCGGCCGTCCGGCCGCCACCGGACACCACGCGACCGTCCACGGACCGTCCGCGAGCCACGCCGCCGCGGCGCGCGGACCCGGCGCCCCGAGTCGCGGCCTGCGTCCCCGCACCGTCCGCGCCAAGATCGTCTCCCTCCTGATGGTCCCGGTCGTGTCGCTCCTCGCGCTGTGGGGCTTCGCCACCGTCACCACGGCCCAGGACGTCGCCCGGATCCGCCAGCTCCAGCGCGTCGACGCCGAGATCCGCGAGCCCGTTACGGCCGCCCTCGCCGCGCTCCAGGCCGAACGGCGCGCCGCCGTACGGCAGATCGCCGCACCCGGTACCGCCCGGGCCGCCGAACTCAAGGACCGGATACGCCGTACGGACGAGGCCGTCGACCGCCTCCGTCTGGACGACACGCACACGGTCGGCGACACCGGGGACCTCCCCGGCGACGTCGGGCAGCGGGTCAGCGCCTTCGTCGGCAAGGTCGCCGGCCTCGCCCGGCTCCGCACCGCCGCCACCGACGGACGCGCCGACGGGAACCAGGTGTACGAGGAGTACACCGCGGCGGTCTCCGCCGCCTTCGCCGTAGGCGGCGCCCTCACCGGCATCCAGGACACTCGGCAGGGCTCCGACGCGCGCGTACTCCTGGAATTCGGCAGGGCCGGCGAGATGCTGTCCCGCGAGGACGCCCTCCTCACCGTCGCCCATCTCACCGGCCGGTTCTCGGAGGAAGGGCTCCGCGCCTTCTCCGGGGCCGTCGAGACCCGACGCACCCTCACCGCCTCCGCCACCGCCGACCTGCCCGCCGCCGAGCGCGCCGCGTGGGACCGGCTCGCCGCCGGCGGAGACCACGCACGGCTCACCCGGGCCGAGGACCGCATCCGCGCCGAGAGCCCGGGCCGTACCGCCGCCCAGGCGGTCCCCAGCGCCGACTGGGACGACACCCTCGCGGCCGTACGGAACGGACTCACCGCGATCGAGACCGACGCCCGCACCGCCGCCGCCGACCGCTCCGACCCCTTCGCCGGCGGTGTCCTCACCGCGGGCGGCGCGGCGGTGACCTTCGGCCTCGCGGCCGTCGCCGCCTCCCTCGTCATCTCCGTCCGGATCGGCCGCGGCCTGGTCGTCGAACTCGTCAGCCTCCGCAACACCGCCCTCGGCATCGCGCGCGGCAAACTCCCCGACGCGATGCGCCGGCTGCGCGCCGGGGAGGAGATCGACGTCCAGGCCGAGACACCGCCCGGTCCCGTGTCCCAGGACGAGATCGGCCAGGTCGGCGAGGCCCTCACCACCGTCCACCGCGCGGCCCTCTCCGCCGCCGTCGAGCGCGCCGAACTCGCCAGCGGCATCTCCGGCGTCTTCGTCAACCTCGCCCGGCGCAGCCAGGTCCTCGTGCACCGCCAGCTCAACCTCCTGGACAGCATGGAGCGGCGCGCCGACGACCCCAACGAACTCGGCGACCTCTTCCGGCTCGACCACCTCACCACCCGGATGCGCCGGCACGCGGAGAGCCTGATCATCCTCTCCGGCGCCGCGCCCGGCCGTGCCTGGCGGATGCCCGTCCCCCTCACCAACGTCGTCCGCGCCGCCGTCTCCGAGATCGAGGACTACGCGCGCGTGGAGGTGCGACGACTCCCCGAAACGGCCGTCGTCGGCGGCGCCGTCGCCGACCTCACCCACCTCCTGGCCGAACTCATCGAGAACGCGGCCCAGTTCTCCCCGCCCCACACCAAGGTCCGGGTCAGCGGCGAGCCCGTCGGCAACGGGTACGCCCTGGAGATCGAGGACCGGGGACTCGGCATGGGCAAGGACACCCTCGCCGAGGCCAACGCCCGCATCGCCCAGTCCGAGGCCCTCGACCTCTTCGACAGCGACCGGCTCGGCCTCTTCGTGGTCAGCAGGCTCTCCTCCCGCCACGACATCAAGGTCCAGCTGCGGACCTCCCCGTACGGCGGCACCACGGCCGTCGTGCTGCTTCCGACCGACCTCCTCCAGGGCGCCCTGCCCCCGGGGCGCAGTGCGGGGGCGACCGGCCACGGAGCCGACACGCCCCATGCCGGAACCCCGCAGGTACGCGATCCCCGGACGGCAGCCCCCGACCGGGGAGAGCCGGGCGCGGACCACCGGCAGAGCGGCGACGACCGGACGACGGGCGACCGGTTCGGCGCGGACGGACCCGGCTCCCACCGGCTCGGCTCCGACCGGCGCACGGACGAAGCGCGCGCCGCACGCGAACGCGAGGAGGCGCAGCGCGCCGAGGCCCGCCGCTTCGGCCGTCCCCAGGCACCCCGGCCGCCGGCGCAGGCCGGTCCGCCCGCCCCCGCCCTGGGGGGAGGCGCCCCGGCCGGGACCGTCCCGGCGCCCCGCAGGACCGCCCCGCAGCCACCGGGCGCCGCGCGGCCCGGGATCCTGCCCAGGGAGACGAGCGGCGCCCGGCCGCCGGTCCCGCCGCATGCTCCCGCCTCCCCGCGCCCGCAGTCCCTGCCGCGCCCCACCGCCGTGCCCGCGCTCGCGCCGCCCGCGGAGCCCGCACCGCCGCCGGCCGGGGTCACCGAACTGCGCCGCCGCGGCCCCTCCGTACCGCCCCGGGGGCCCTCCGTACCGCCGCCGGCGCGGCAACAGCCGCCCGGCACGCACGCGGGTGCCACGGGTCCCGCGGGCGCCGCCCGGCACGCCGGACACGGCGACGACGCGGAGGGCGAGCTGCCGCGCCGGGTACGGCAGGCGAGCCTGGTCCCGCAGCTGCGCGAAGCACCCGCCTCGGCGCCGGTGTTCGTACCGGCCGAGGCTGAGACGGACGCCCGCACCCCGGAAGCGGTACGGGACCGCATGGCGGCCTACCGCGACGGCTGGCAGCGGGGCGGCGGCGCGGCCCCGGGCAGTAGACGCCCCCTCGGCACCGGCACAGGTCACGAACCCGGCCGCGGCACGACCCCCCTCGACGACCCCCGCCCCGAAGGAGACCAGCGATGATCGACCACGAGAGGATCTCCCACCACCGGTCCGGCGAGCTCGACTGGCTCCTCGACGACCTCGTCATGCGGGTCAGGGAGGTCCGCCACACCGTGGTGCTCTCCAACGACGGACTCGCCGTCGGGGCCTCCAACGGGCTCAGCCGCGAGGACGCGGAACACCTGGCCGCCATCGCCTCCGGATTCAACAGCCTCGCCAAGGGCGCGGGCCGCCAGTTCCACACGGGCGGCGTCCGGCAGACCATGGTCGAGATGGACGACGGCTTCCTCTTCGTCGCCGCGGCGGGGGACGGCTCCTGCCTCGCCGTCCTCGCCTCGGTGAGCGCCGACATCGGCCTCATCGCGTACGAGATGGCCCGCCTCGTCAAACGCGTCGGCGAGCACCTGCACACCCCGCCGCGGCTCACGGTGACCCCGCCGGCCGTCGGCTGACCCGGAGAAGGCCCATGAACGAGGACAGCACCGGCGGCGGCCCGTCCGTGCCGGGCAGTCAGTGGTACGACGCCGACGCCGGACCGCTCGTGCGCCCGTACGCGATGACCGGTGGCCGGACCAAACCCGGGCCCAGCAACGTACGGTTCGACCTCATCGCCCTCGTCGTCGTCGACGACGACCCGCCCGGACCGGCCGAGGAGTCCCTCCTCGGCCCCGAACACCGGTCCCTGCTCGCCCTGTGCCGGGCCGAGACCCAGTCGGTCGCGGAGCTCTCCGCCGACGCCGACCTGCCCGTCGGCGTCGTCCGGGTCCTCCTCGGCGACCTCCTCGAATCGGGCTTCGTACGCGTCAGCCGGCCCGTACCGCCCGCACAGCTCCCCGACGAAAGAATCCTGAGGGAAGTAATCGATGGCCTACGAGCGCTCTGAGAGCACCGGCGCGGACGACAGCGGGGACGACGGCGCGGACACCACCGCCCTCGCCCTGAAGATCCTGGTCGCCGGTGGGTTCGGCGTGGGCAAGACCACCCTCGTCGGCGCGGTCAGCGAGATCCGGCCGCTCCGCACCGAGGAACAGCTCAGCCGTGCCGGGGAGTCGGTCGACGACACCGGGGGAGTCGACCAGAAGACGACCACGACCGTCGCCATGGACTTCGGCCGCATCACCATCCGCTCCGGGCTCTCCCTGTACCTCTTCGGGACGCCCGGCCAGGACCGGTTCTGGTTCCTGTGGGACGAGCTGTCACAGGGCGCCCTCGGGGCGGTCGTCCTCGCCGACACGCGACGACTCGAGGACTGTTTCCCGGCCGTCGACTACTTCGAGCACCGGAAGATCCCGTTCGTGGTCGCCGTCAACTGCTTCACGGGCGCGCGTACCTACGGCGCCGCCGACGTCTCCCGCGCACTCGACCTGGACCGGGGCACGCCCGTCGTCCTGTGCGACGCGCGCGACCGCGACTCCGGGAAGGAAGTACTCATCCGGCTCGTCGAGTACGCCGGGCGGATGCACACCGCCCGGCTCCTCGACACGGTCGGCTGAGCCGCCGCACCGCGCCCCGGGCCGGTCAGTCGGCCACGCCGGCCTGGGCGATCACCTTCTGGATGCGTACCCGGACGAGCAGTTCGCCCGGGACCGCGTTGCGCTCCCCGAACTCGTCCGCCCGGTCCTCGCCCATGTAGCGGGCGCCGATACGGCCTGCCCAGTGGCGCAAGTCGTCAGGGTTCTCGGTGAGTTCGGCGTGACCGCTGAGTGAGACGAAGGCGAACGGCGGCGTGTCGTCGTCGACGCACAGGGAGACGCGTCCGTCGCGTGCGAGGTTGCGGCCCTTCACCGTCTCCTTGCCCGTGTTGAACACGAACTCGTCCCCGTCCAGGAGGAACCAGACCGGTACGACGTGCGGACTGCCGTCGTCGCGCACGGTCGCCAGCTTGCCGGTACGGGTCCCCTCGGACACGAAGGTCCGCCACTGATCATCGGTCATCCTCGTCATGTCCCCATCCTGCGGCACGCGCGGGCGTGGTGCAGTGCTTGCCCCGTTCACGACAGTGCGTAAGGCTTGCGGGGATACGGCGGACCACTGCGGCACGGGGACCACGGGACAACCGGGTCGTCGGGGCGCACCACCCAGGGGGAGGACCACTGATGGCGTTGGACAAGGGACTGGACTGGCTGCTCGACGACCTGACCCAGCGAGTCGGGTTCATACGGCACGCGCTCGTGCTGTCGAACGACGGCCTGGTGACAGGCGCGAGCAGCGGACTCGCACGCGAGGACGCCGAACACCTCGCGGCCGTCTCCTCGGGACTGCACAGCCTCGCCCGTGGCTCGGGCCGGCACTTCAGGGCGGGCCGGGCGCGCCAGACGATGGTCGAGTTCGACGAGGCGCTGCTCTTCGTGACGGCGGCGGGCGAAGGCAGCTGCCTCTGCGTCCTGAGCGCGGCCGAAGCGGACGTCGGCCAGGTGGCGTACGAGATGACGCTGCTGGTCAACCGCGTCGGCGAGCACCTCGGCGTGGCAGCCCGGCAGCCGGGGCGCCCGGAGGGCGGCCTGATCTGACGCCGCGGCCGCCGTCCTGAGGGCGTTGTCTAAAAGGGGTTGTCCACAGGGCGTTGTCCACAGGCCGTGCGGGAGTCGTCACTCTGCGTTACGTTCTCGGTGGTGGGTCGGAGAGATCCGCGACACGGAGAGAACACGGACGTACGGGGGAGGGCCACGCGATGACGGTGGACGAGGGGACGCGCACGGTGACGGTGACACCGGGGCGGGCCGCGCAGGAACTGGAACTGGGGCGCGACGAGTTCCGGCTCGCGGTCCAGCTAGGCCTGGTCAGGACGGTGCCGGCGGGCGAGGGCGGACGACGGCGGGTCGAGCGGCGCGAGCTCGACCGGCTCAGGGCCGCGCCCGACTTTCCCGTCGGGCTGCGCGACCGGGTGCGCGCGGTCGGCACGGCGGAGGCCGCGGCGCTCCTGGAGATCACCCCGGAGCGCTTCACCAGGCTGGCCCGGACGGGGCACGTCAGTCCCGTGCGGTTCTCCCTGAACCGCTACCGGGCGGTGGTCTGGACGTACCTCGCGGAAGACGTCGCCGAACTCGGCCTCACCTGCCCGGCGCTGCTCACCGGGCGACTGCCCGTGGACCTCCGCGAACGGCTGGCCGCGCACGAGGACCTGCGCCCCAGGAACTGGCGGGCGCGACGGCTCGGCGCGCTCCTTCGCGCAACGGACGAACCCTGGGCCCAGGCCGCCGCCATGGCGTCCATGCTCGACCCGGTCCAGGTGGCCGAGGTCGTCGACGACCCGTACGAGCGCGCCCACCTCGACAGGCTGCGCCCGCCGGCGCCGCCGGGCATGCCGGTGCGGGCGGCGGGCCGCGACATCGCCGAGCGGATCACCCGGGCCGACGACCCGGACGAGATCCTCTGGCACCGCCTGAGCCTGGCGCTGGCGCTCGACGAGGCCCGGACGGCGCAGCCCGCGCCGTATCCGGGTGATGCGGGCCGCTCGGGCGCGGCCGGGGCACGGCACGGTGCCGGAACGCCCGAGCGGGGGCGGCGGCGGTCGGCTCCCTCGCCGGCGCCCGAACCGCCCCTACTGTCTGGATCGCCCCTGCTGCCCGTACCGCTGCCAGCCGTACCCCTGCCGCCCGTACCCCTGCCGCGCGTACCGGCCGTGCCGGCCCTGCCGTCAGCGGTGCCCGTGGGTCCCGGTCCGGCTCCGGCTCCGGTTTCAGCTCCGGCTCCGGCTCCGCATGTCGCTCCGGCTCCTGCGGCGGCGAGGCGGCCGACTGCGATGGACCGTCCGCCCAGCCGTCCGGCCGCCCGCACCGGGCTTCTCGACCGGCTGCGGCGCCGGAGGGCCGCGGGCGGCGGGCGGGCCGGTGGACGGAAGCGTCCGGCGTCCTGGCCCTGACGGGCGACGCGTGGCGTGCGGCGCGGGCGCGAGGTGGGGAGGATGGGCTCATGCTGCTCGCCCGTGTTGCGGAGGTGTCCCGGGAGATTGCCGCCGCCTCGGCGCGCTCGCGCAAGATCAGGCTCCTCGCCGAGCTGTTCGCGGAGGCCGAGGCCGAGGAGAGCCCCCTCGTCATCGCGTATCTCTCCGGCCGGCTCCCGCAGGGACGGATCGGGGTCGGCTGGAGCGTGCTCAAGGAGGTGGTCCCACCCGCGGTCCCGCCCGCCGAACGGCCCGGACTCACGCTCGGGCGCGTCGACGAGACGATGACGGAACTCGCGGCGGTCGCGGGAGCAGGCTCCCGGGCCGAGCGCACCCGGCTCGTCCATGCCCTCTTCGCCGCGGCCACCCACGACGAACAACAGCTCCTGTTGCGGCTGCTCACCGGGGAGGTGCGCCAGGGGGCTCTCGACGCCGTCGCTCTGGAAGGCGTCGCCCAGGCCGCAGCCGTGCCCGCCGCCGAGCTGCGGCGTGCCGTGATGCTCGAAGGCTCGCTGCCCCCGGTCGCGCAGGCTGTGCTCGCCGAAGGTGCCCCCGCGCTCGACCGGTTCACCCTCCGGGTCGGCAACCCCGTACAGCCGATGCTCGCGCACACCGCGGCCTCCGTCACCGAGGCGATCGGCGCTCTCGGGCCCTGTGTCGTCGAGGAGAAGCTCGACGGCATCCGGGTCCAGGTGCACCGGCGGGGTGAGGACGTCCGGGTCCACACCCGTTCGCTCGACGACATCACCGACCGGCTGCCCGAAGTGGTCGCGACCGCGCGCGCCGTCCCGGCCGACGGCTTCATCCTGGACGGGGAGGTGATCGCGCTCGACCCCGGCACTGGACGGCCCGTGTCGTTCCAGTCCATCGCCTCCCGGGTCGGATCCCGCACCGACGTCGCAGGGGCGCACGCCGCCCTCCCCCTCACCGCGGTCTTCTTCGACGTGCTCGCGGCCGACGGCGAGGGACTGATCGACCGGCCGGGCCGGGAACGGCACGCGGTCCTCGCCCGACTGCTCCCCGAATCGCAGCGCGTCCGCCGCCTCGCCTTGACGGATCCGGCGGACCCCGGGCAGGTGGAGGCAGCCGAGCGGTTCTTCACCGACACGCTGGCCAGGGGACACGAAGGCGTCCTGGTCAAGGCGCTGGACGCGCCCTACGTGGCCGGCCGCAGGGGACGCACCTGGCTGAAGGTGAAGCCCGTCCACACCGTCGACCTCGTCGTCCTCGCCGTCGAGCGGGGCCACGGGCGCAGAACCGGGCTGCTCTCCAACCTGCACCTCGGCGCCCGCGGGGCCGACGGCGGTTTCGTCATGCTCGGCAAGACCTTCAAAGGACTCACCGACGACATGCTGCGCTGGCAGACCGAGCGGCTGCGTGAACTGGCCGTGGAGGACGACGGATTCACCGTGCGGGTACGGCCCGAGCTCGTTGTCGAGATCGCCTACGACGGACTCCAGGCCTCGACGCGCTACCCGGGCGGTGTCACCCTCCGCTTCGCCCGCGTCCTGCGGCACCGCCCCGACAAGCGGGCCTCCGATGCCGACACCGTCGAGGACATCGTCGGCCGCTCCTGAGCGGAGGCCGTCGGCCCTCGCGGGACGACGCCCCGCGAGGGATGCTGGAGACGTGGCACGACGAGTGCCGGCACGACGAGCGCGGGGCGCCACGAGCGACCGGCGGCCGCGAGGAGATGAGCGACGTGTACGACTTGCACATCGACACCGACGTGACCGTGCAGCTCAGTGGCTGCAGCCGGGAGGACGCGCAGGCCGTCTTCGGCGTCCTCGACGGTGTCTACGAGCTCGAGGACATGACGGCCCCGGGGCCCCAGGCGGCGGCCGCACCGTCGCCGACCGTCTGGACGGCCACCTTCGACACGGCGGGCGGACGCCACCAGGAGGTGCGTCCCACCCATCTGACCTCCCCGGTCGGCGCCACGCTCAGCGGCGGATACCACGCCGTCAACGAGGTCGAGAAGGTGCTCGCCGCCGGCTTCGACATCCAGTCCCAGCAGTCCGTCTCCGGTGACCAGGAGACCGAGGCCCGACTGTTGCTCGCCTCCCGCTGAGCCCGAGGCGCTGAGCCTGAGGCGCTGAGCCCGAGGCGCTGAAGCGCGAACTCCCCGGACGGAGCGGACGGGCGCCGTCCGGGGTTGACGTGTGCCCGTGCGCTTGAAGGACCCCCCTGCCTTCCTCGGTATACACCGTGTGTAGAGTTCTCCGTCTGCCGTGAGTGCCGCCCTGACCAGGCGGTTTCCGGCCGTACCGAAGACATCACCGGGGAAAGCGGGTTCCACCATGTTCCGATCCAGGCTGGGCCGACGCAGGGGGACGGCCACTGCCCTGATCGCCGCGGCGTCATTGATGCTGACCCTCGGCGGCTGCGGGGTCGACACCGTCACTCCGCAGGACGCCCGGGCGGAGGGCGGAACGGACGACAAGGCGGGCGCCGCCGCCCGCCGCGTCGACTGCGCTCAGGTGAAGTGCATCGCGCTGACCTTCGACGCCGGGCCGGGCAAGGACACTCCCCGGCTGCTCGACATCCTCAAGGAGAAGCAGGTCCCCGCGACCTTCTTCCTGCTCGGCAGCAAGCACGTCGACCGCTATCCGAAGGTGGTCAAGCGCATAGCCGACGAGGGGCACGAGGTCGCCAACCACACCTGGACCCATCGGATCCTCACCGATCTCGACGAGTCGGAGGTCCGCGAGGAGCTGTCCCGCACCCAGGACGCCGTCGAGAGGATCACCGGCCGGAGGCCCACCCTCATGCGCCCGCCCCAGGGCCGCACCGACGGAGCCGTGTCCGACGTCAGCAGGGAACTCGGGCTCGCCCAGATTCTGTGGAGCATCACCGCCAAGGACTACTCCACCACCGACTCCGCCCTCATACGGCAGCGCGTGCTCGAGCAGGCGCACGGCGACGGGATCATCCTCCTCCACGACATCTACGACGGCACCGTCCCGGCCGTTCCGTCCATCATCGACGAGCTCAAGCGGCGGGGCTTCACCTTCGTGACCGTGCCCGAACTGCTGGCCCCGGGCGAGGCCGAACCGGGTGCCGTGTACCGCCCCGAGAAGGACTGACGAGACCACCCGAAAACCGGGTGAGGTGACTCACACCGCCCACGGGGGCATGCTCGGAACATTCGGGAAACGTTCATCGTTCATACGTATGTGACACCGAAGGGGCCCGGTCCCCTAGGTCCCCCCCATGTGGTGACCGCCCTTCGCGTCACGGCAGATCGGCCCCGGTTGGAATCCCCCGTCCAACCGGGGCTCTGTCGTTCCCGGTCACCCCTGCGCACGGCATGACAGCGGCGCGTGAGCGGCGCGCACCCCGGCGCGTTCGACCCGTTCGAGTGAGCCCCGGCATGGTGGCTCAGCCCTCGGGCAGTGATCATCCCGAGCGCCGATTCGATCACCCGCCGGCCGCTCCGACCAGGGACGATCGAAGGGGGACCCCATGTTCCACACGACCTCGCGCACTCGCCACGCGCTGCTGACCGCGGCCGCCGCGCTCCTGCTGTCCGGCTGTACCGCCGTCGGGACCGGTGCCCCCGCGACCTCCGGCGTCCCCTCCGGCAGGACGGCCCAGGACGCGCTCCTCAAGGCCGCCGAGCACCGGCTCGTCGTGGACTGCCTGAGCGGCCGGGGGCTCTCCCTGACGCCCAGGCCCCGTGCCCCGGACGAGGAGCGCGAGCTCCAGGCGGCGCTGTTCGGTGCCGGTCCCCGAGAGCTCTCCGTCACGCTCTCCACGGGCGCCACCGTCACCGCGCACGAGGACGGCTGCGTCGCAGGTGCCCGGCAGCGGCTCTACGGCGACCAGCGCCGCTGGTTCCGGGCCCAGGTCGTCATCGGCAACCTGCGTGCCGAGGCCCAGGCCCGGATGCGCGCCGACCCCACCCACCAAGCGGCACTCGCCCGGTGGACCCGCTGTGTGACGCCACCCGAAGGCCCCCGCCCCGACCGCCCCGATCCGGCCGTCGCCGCCCGCTGCTCCCGCGAGAGCGGACTCGACGAGGTCCGCGCGCGGCTCGAGGCAGCCGAGCTGGCCACGGTGCGTGCGCTGCGGCGGGACGAGCTCACCACATACCGGCAGCTGCGCGACCGCGCACTGCGGCAGGCAGTCGAACTGCCCGCGCCCACCCACCCGCAGAAAGGCACCACCCTCTCGTGAAGCGACTTCTCGTCACCACCGCCGCGGCCCTGTTCGCCGCCACCGCCGGTCTCGCCCTCGCGACCTCGGCCGGCGCGGCCGAATGTCCCAGCGGTGAGTTCTGCGTCTGGCAGGACTCGAACTTCGGTGGCCAGCGCGCCAACTGGAGTGGGGACGACGGCTGGTGGGAGAGCTGGATCTCCGACACCGACTCCTCCTGGGCCAACCACGGCATCTCGGGACCCGGCATCAAGGACCACGTCAAGGTCTACGAGAGCGCCTGGCAGGGCGGCGGCATGACCATCTGTCTCGCCCCGGGCCAGGAGGTCGGCTACAACGGTGCGGCCAACGACCGGGGTGATTCCCACACCTGGTCGATGGGCTGCTGACACCCGCTCCACGCGCCCTCCCCGCGTCGTGGAACGGCCGCCCGTGCCCCTCCCCGCCGTTCACCGGGCGGGGAGGGGGCGGTGCGGCTGCCCGTCAGTTCTCGTGGCCCAGCCACAGATCGGGGCCGAAGACCTCGTAGTGGATGTCGGCTGCAGCGACGCCCCGGCCGACGAGATCGCCGCGGACCGCGCGGAGGAAGGGCAGCGGTCCGCAGAGGTACGCCGTGACGCCGGTCGGCAGGTCGAGCGCCGTGACGTCGGCGCGGCCCGCCCGGGCTCCGGACTCGCCCGGCTCCTCGTACCAGAGGTGCAGCGCCCCCTGCGGCAGCGCGTCCACGAGGCGGCGCAGTTCGGCGGCGTGCGCGTGGGAAGCGGGCGTGCGGTCGGCGTGGACGACGACGACCGGCCGGGTCGACCCCGTGGACGCCAGGTGGTCGAGCATCGCCAGCATCGGGGTGCTGCCGATCCCCGCGGAGGCGAGAAGCAGCGGGCTCTCGCCCTCGGGCAGCACCAGGTCGCCGAACGGCGCGGAGACCTCCACTGTGTCGCCCGCGCGGGCGTGATCGTGCAGCCAGGACGAGACCTCGCCGGCCGGGTCGCCGTCGACCCGCTTGACGGTGATCCGCCACTGCGGGCGGCCGGGCGCGGCGGACAGGCTGTACTGGCGGATCTGCCGGGCGCCGTCGGGCAGGGCGACCCGGACGCTCACGTACTGGCCGGGGCGGAAGGCCGCCGTGGGCGTCCCGTCGGTGTGCCGCAGCACGAAGGAGACGGTGTCGGGCGTCTCCTCCCGCCGCTCGGCCACCTCCATCGACCGCCAGACCTGGCCCTCGGCGACACCCGCCTGCTGGTAGAGCCGGGTCTCCACCGCGATCAGCGCGTTGGCCATCAACCAGTACACCTCGTCCCAGGCCCGTGCGACCTCGGGCGTGACCGCGTCCCCGAGGACCTCGACGATCGCGGCGAAGAGGTGCTCGTGCACCGTCTTGTACTGCGCGGAGGTGACGCCGAGCGAGGCGTGCTTGTGAGCGATCCGCGACAGCATCACGTCGGGACGCTCGTCGGGCCGTTCGAGGAGGGCCACGGCGAAGGCCGCTATGGAGCCCGCGAGCGCCTGCCGCTGCTCGCCGCTCGCCTGGTTGCCCCGGTTGAACAGGTCGCGCAGGAGCTCGGGATGGGCGGCGAAGAGGCGGCCGTAGAACCGCTCGGTGATCCGGTCGAGCGCGCCGCCGACGACGGGCAGAGTGGCGCGGACGACCGGGACGGCCTGCTCGGACAGCATGGGTACTCGCAATCTGGTAGATGATCTACGTATTTAAAGGTGTGCGTGCGCGCCGTCGGGCGCGTACGGCTCAGAGGGTGGGTCGTGGGCTGAGGGAGAGCAGCAGGGGGCCGGTGGGGGAGTCGACCAGCTCCGCCACGGTCAACGGGTCGAGCGCGCGGTAGAACGCCTCCTGCGCCTCGCGCAGCGCCCCCCGCAACCGGCAGGCCGTCCGCAGCGGGCACGGGGGATCGCCTTCGCAGGCGACGACCTCTTCCTCGCCCTCCAGGGTGCGGGCCAGCCAGCCCACCGAGGAGCGGCGACCCCGTTCCGTGAGGGCCAGCCCGCCGCCGCGGCCGCGCCGCGCCTCCACCACGCCGAGGTGCTGGAGCCGGGTGACCACCTTCGCCATGTGGGCGTAGGGCACGTCCATCGACTCCGCCACCTCGCGGGTGGTGACGGATTCCTCCGGTGCGGTGACCGCCAGGCGCATCACGGCGCGGAGTGCCAGGTCGGTGAACTTCGTCAGCCTCACGCCATGACCGTATCAAAGCGGTATCCCGCATGCGTATTAAGGGTCCCCCGTGTGGATGCGAAGGATGCCGTGCACGAGTCAGGGGCGTCGCCGGTAGTGCCGCCACAGCCACCAACCGCCCGAGACCAGGCAGCTGGTGGTGAGGACGATCCCCACGACCGGCCACCGGCCGCCCGCGATGTGGATGTCCGTGACGACCACCAGAAAGAGGGCGACCGCCGGCAGCACCATGGAACCCATGGCCTTCAGGCCCGCACGGGCCATGACGGGGTCGAGCCGGACACCGCGCGAGGAGCGCGGGTCGGGCGACCCGGCGTAGAAGACGGTGGCCCGATCGGTCACGCGCGTGGTGCCCCGGTAGTACCCGACGGCCATGTACGGGAGCCAGACCAGCGGTGCCACCAGGCCGACCAGGAACACGGCGCCGAGGAGCGCCCACCTGCCGATGCGGACCCATCGGCCGGCCTCGTCGCCCGGCGTGACGAGGCCGAGGAGCTTCGCCATCCGGACGATCAGGTCCCGGAACGCCGCCACGCGTCCCCGGCCGCCTCCGCTTCCCGGCCGGGTGCCGGCCGGATCGAGCGCGACCCGCGCGGTCTCGGTGTCCCCGTACACCCCCTGCAGGACGAGGAGTTCGGCACCGCGCTGCGGGTCCGTGGAGTCCAGCCCGTCGACGGCGGCGATCTCGAGGACGGTGCGCACCTGGGTGAGGAGCGCGCCGCAGAAGGCCAGGGGGATGAGCAGCAGGAAGGGCCCGCCGACGAACGCGCCCTCCGCCGTCACGGCCCGTCGTCCACGGGTCACGACCAGGGCGCGCAAGGCGGCCGCGTCGGCCTCGGGGTGGGCCTCACGGAGGCGGGCCACGCTCGGACCGGCCCCGGGGCCCAGATGGCGCAGAGCGAAGGACGCGAGCGACTCCGGAAGCCTGCCGGGCTCCGCCAGGACCTCCTTCAGAAGGGATCCGGCGAGCCCGGCGGCCGGTGCCGCCCGCGTCCTCTTCCGCACGTCCGGGTGCGCCTTCCTCTCCTGCGCTCCGGAAGCTCAGGCCAGGACCTTGGCCTTCGCCTTCTCGAACTCCTCTGGCGTGATCGCGCCCTTGTCCTTCAGTTCCGCCAGCCGGGCCAGCTCGTGGGCGGCGCCGCCACTGCCCTCCTGCGGGCCTGCGGTCTTGCGGATGTAGTCCTGGAACGCGGCCTCGCTGTCCTTGGCCCGCTTGACGTCACGCTCGCCCATGCCCTTGCCCCGGGCGATGACGTAGATCAGCACGCCGAGGTACGGGAGGACGATGCAGAAGATCAGCCAACCGGCCTTCGCCCAGCCGTTCAGGGAGTGGTCCCGGAAGATGTCGCCGATCACCTTGAAGAGCAGGAACAGCCACATGATCCAGAGGAAGAACCACAGCATGGTCCAGAAGAGGTCGAGGAGAGGGTAGTCGTCCATACCGGCGCACTCCGTTCCCGCACCGGCCGGGGAGGCCGGGCATGGAGCGAGTTTCACCCAGCCCGGCCGCCTCCGCATGTCGTGGCCGCTCCACGTGCGGGCCCCCGGCGCGTGTGGCCCCTCCACGTGCGGGCTCCCGGCCGCCGTGTTCGGATGGAGGCCGCCTGCCGCACGAGGGATCGGAGCGCCATGGGGCCGGTGGAATGTGTCGTGCTCGCCTTCCCGGGGGAGCGCACGGCCTCCGGCGGGGCGCCCTCGGTGAGCGATCAGCTCGTCCGGCTCGGCGAACTCGCCCGGCAAGGGCTGCTCACCCCCGAGGAGTTCGCGGCCGCCAAGGCCGGCCTCCTGGGCATCTGAGGGATTCAGGGAGTCCGAGGGATCCGGGGCGCCGGAGGGATTGGGGGCGCCCGAGGGATTGGGGGCGTCCGAGCGGTTCGGGGTCGCGCTTCAGGCGCCGCGCAGGGCCGCGAGCGCGCGGTCGGCGTGGGCGCTCATGCGCAGTTCGCTGCGTACGACCTCCCGCACCCGCCGGTCCTGGCCGATCACGAACGTCACCCGCTTCGTCGGCGCGAGCGAGAACCCGCGCTTCACGCCGAACCGGTCGCGTACGGCGCCGTCCGGGTCCGACAGCAGGGGATAGCCGAGGGAGTGGCGCTCGGCGAACTCCTGCTGCCGCTCCACCGGGTCCGTGCTGATGCCGACGGGCAGGGCGCCGACGGCGCGGAACTCGGCCGCGAGATCCCGGAAGTGGCAGGCCTCGGCGGTGCAGCCGGGGGTGAGTGCGGCCGGGTAGAAGAAGAGGACGACGGGTCCTTCGGCCAGCAGGCCGCTCAGGGAACGTGCGGCTCCCGTCTCGTCCGGCAGGCTGAAGTCCTCGACGAGGTCACCAACGTTCATAGAGGCCCGTCCCCGATCCGTACGTGCTCCGCCACCAGCGCGTCCGGTGGCCGGGCGGTGACGTTACCGCACGGTAGGACGCGCCGTCACCCTTTCGGGTGCCCGGTCGAGCACCGTCGGGCACGGTCAGGCCCGGGGCGCCGCAGGGACCGTCGCGGCAGCCGTCCCGGCCGCGGCCTTCTCTGCCGCCGCTCCGCCGCGGGCCCTGACGCGCCGGTCGAGCACGGTGAGGGCGCGTTCGCCCCAGCGCAGGTTCTCCTCCTCGAAGAACCGGCCGCGCATCAGCGTCAGGTACGGGCCGACCCGCTCCGCCTCGTCGAGGTACGTCTCCTCGTCGCGACCGGCGAGCATCCACTCCCGCAGCCGGTCGTAGCGGGCCAGCTTGGCCCGCGACGTCTCCATCCGCTGGGCCACGAACGCGCGGACGGCCGCCGTGTCACCCCCGTCGCAGGCCTGGACCTGGACCAGCAGCTCGTCCCGTACGGCGCTGGGGCGCGGCGGCGTGGCGGTGTAGGCGGCCAGATCCCGCATCCCCGGCTCGGTGAGGCTGAACATCCGCTTGTTGGGACGCCGTTCCTGCTCCACCACACGCGCCGTGATCAGGCCGGCTTCGGCGAGCTTGTCCAGCTCGCGGTAGAGCTGCTGCGGAGTGGCTGCCCAGAAGTTGGCGACGGACACGTCGAAGATCTTGGCAAGGTCGTATCCGGATGCCTCGCCCTCCAGGAGAGCTGCGAGGACGGCGTGCTTGAGCGACATTCCGACACGCTAGCAGCACGTTGAATAGTTTCCTCCGCACCTATTCAACCGGCGATCCCCAGGCCGGACGGGGGTCCTAAGCTGGCACGTCCGTCCGGCGCCTGCCTAGGCTGGAGGGAGGGGACGGCAGATCCGAGGGGCAACGCGATGGACAGCCACACGTTTGTCTATACCACCTATATCCGGACCACCCCCGACGAGCTCTGGCAGGCGCTCACGGACCCGGCTTTCACCCGGCGGTACTGGGGTGTGGCCTTCGAGAGCGAGTGGACCCCCGGTGCCCCCATGGTCTGGGACGAGGTGGGCCGCCGGACCGTCGACCCCGATCAGGTGGTCCTGGAGGCCGAGCCCGGCCGCCTCCTGTCGTACACCTGGCACACCTTCACGCCGGCGTGGGCGGAGGCCGTACGGCTCGGACGGGAGGTGTACGAGCGGCTCGCCCGGGAGCCCCGGTCCAAGGTGACCTTTCGGATCGAGCCCTCGGGTGACACGGTCAAGCTCACGGTCACCCACGGCGACCTGGACCCCGACGGCCTGATGAAGGGGATGATCGGCGAGGGCTGGCCCGCGCTGATCTCCAGCCTCAAGTCCCTTCTGGAGACGGGCGAGGAACTCCCTGAACCGCCCCGCTGAGCCGGTCGCCTTCCGCTTCGCCGGGCCGGTGGGAACCGCTTCGCCGAGCCGGTGGGAACCGCTTCGCCGGGCCGGTCGGCATCCGCGTCGCTGACCCATTCGAGTCGTCTCGGCCGCCACTCCGGCGCCACGCCCGGCCCCTTGATCATCTGTTTCTCCTTTCATCCGATTTGATGCTGCGGTCGGCACCGCCTGCCGACGTCCTGGCCCTCGTCGGAAAGGGAAGGGTGTGTCGGACGCGTCGTCACGCAGACATGTACGGGGGTGGGGAGCGCTCTCCCTGGCCGTCGGAGCCGTTCTCGTCAGTACGGCGGCCCAGTCGCCGGCCGATTCCGACGCGCGTTCCCTCGCGGCACCGGAACCCACCGCCCTCGTCACGGTGGACGGCTGCGTCGCCGCGGGAGGGCTCTGCTCCGCACCCCGCCACACCGTCGAGCTCCGGGGCGGACGGGTTCTGGCAGGGAAGGCGGTCACCCTCGGAGACCGGGTCTCCGGACCCGTGGAACTCGCCCTGCGCACCCCCGGCGTACTCGCCGACGTCACCGTCACCGATCAGCGCGGCCGCCGCGTCGCAGGGGCCCCGAGCGTCGACGGCACCCGCTGGACCAGTACCACGTCACTCCCCGCGGGCGCCCGGTACGCGGCCCGCCTCGTCGTCGAGCGGGCCGGGGCCCAGGGCCGCGAGCGGCACGTGGCGCGCCTGGACCTCCGTACGCTCGCCGCCCCCGCAGGGGAACGCCTCACCGTCGCCTTCGGCCCCGACGACGGAGGCACGTTCGGCGTGGGCCAGCCGGTCACCGCCGAACTCAGCCATCCCGTACCGGCGGACGAGACCCAGGCCCGCCGCGTCGTCGAACGCGGCCTCCTGGTGCGGACCGAACCCCATGTCGAGGGCGCCTGGTACTGGGTCGACTCCGACACCCTCCACTACCGGCCCCGCGCTTACTGGCCCGCCCGCACCACGGTCCGGGTGCGCAGCGGCCTGGACGGGGCCAGGGTCTTCGGCGGGCTGTACGGCGGCCGCTCACGGCCCGTCACCTTCACCACCGGGGCCCGGATCGAAGCCGTCACCGACGTCGCCGCCCTCACGACGACCGTCTTCCGCGACGGCGAGCCGCTCCGCAGCTTCCCGGTCACCACCGGCAAGGCCGGTTACCGGACCCGGGGCGGCACCAAGGTCGTCCTCGGCAAGGAGCCGCTCGTCCGGATGCGAGGCGACTCCATCGGCATCGCCCGGGGCAACAGCGACTACTTCGACCTGAAGGTCCGCTGGGCCACCCGGGTGACCTGGAGCGGCGAGTACCTGCACGCGGCGCCCTGGTCCCTCGACGCGCAGGGCAGCGAGAACGTGAGCCACGGCTGCACCGGCATGAGCACCGAGGACGCCGCCTGGCTGTTCTCCACGGTGCGTGAGGGCGATCTCGTCCGTGTGGTCAACGGGTACGGCGAACCCATGACCCCCTTCGACAACGGCTTCGGCGACTGGAACCTCAGCTGGCCCGACTGGCGCCGGGGCAGCGCCTTCGCCTCCGGCGCCGCGGCCCCCCGATCCGGAAGTGACGGGTCCGCCCTCCGCCCGGCACTGTGACCCGACCCGACCCGACCCGACCCGACCCGACCCGACCCGACCCGACGCGACCCGACCCGACCCGACGCGACCCGACCCGACCCGACCGGACCCGACCCGACGCGTCCCTCCCCGTCCCCACGCGATCCGGAAACCCGGACCGTCCCCCCGACCGCCCCCCGACCGCCCCCCCGCCCGGCCCGCTCGGCGGCCCGGCACCGGTTCAGCGCCCCGGCGTCGGCCCGCCCGCCTCGGGCGACCTCTCCGGCGCGGTGGGAACCGACGCCGGTGAGGGCTCACCGATGCTCAGCCTCGGGCGCCGCTGCAGCCCCGCGCCGACCAGGACGCCCAGGGCGATCGCGGCCACGGTGATCACCGTGGTCACCAGACTGTCCAGGCCGCCCCCGGTGTCCCCCTCCACGATGATCTCCGAGACGCTCGTGAGTCCGATGGCGCCGGGCACGAGCAGCCAGAAGCAGGGCAGGAAGATCACCTGGTCCGGAGTGTGCGAGTGGCGAGAGATCCAGCGCGCCATCAGGGGCAGCAGCATGCCGGCAGCGAAGGCGCCGAAGGTCACCCCGGCGAACTCGGAGGCCGCCGACTGCACGAACCGTTCGGCGACCAGG
This sequence comes from Streptomyces sp. NPDC056480, assembly GCF_042795405.1. Lineage (NCBI taxonomy): Bacteria > Bacillati > Actinomycetota > Actinomycetes > Kitasatosporales > Streptomycetaceae > Streptomyces > Streptomyces sp. NPDC056480. Next base: position 23,906 of record NZ_JBHTSA010000045.1, read on the forward strand.
GCGCCGAGCAGCCAAAGGGTGACCCGTGGCGGGGCGGAGAAGTACAGCAGGAACCCGAAGCCGAGCAGCAGGACCCCGACCCAGGGCGCCCAGGTGCCGAGCGGTCCGGCCGCCGTCCCGGACGACGGGTGGGGCGTGACGAGTTCGGTGCCGACGAGGATGCCGAGGGCCAGGAGCAGCAGCACGTTCAGGGCGCCGGCCAGCCGGGCGATGCCCGACAGCGCGGCACCGGTGGCGAGTTCGATGGCGCCGAGCGTCAGCGCGGCTCCGGGCAGGAAGGCGATCAGCGGCGGGACGTACAGCACGGTCGGCGCCTCGTGCAGCAGCGGGCCCGCCCAGCGCAGCGAGGCCGCCGTGACGAGGATCGCGGCGACCACCGGCAGCGCGGTACGGGCAGCGGGGAGCCGGTCCCCGAAGAGGCGCAGCAGACCGACGCCCGCGCCGAGCACCGTGTAGCCGACGACGGCCGGGACGGTCGCGTGCCGCATGACGCCCAGACCCACGGTGAGCAGGACGTAGCCGAGTACGGTGGCCGCCGGACTGAACGGCTCCGGGCGTTCCCTGAGTTCCCGGAGCGCCCGTGACACGTCCTCGAACGGCACGGCCTCCGCGCGCATCCGCTTCACCAGCGACTGCAGCGCCTCCACCTGGTCGAGCCGCAGGTCGGGCCCTTCGACCGGGGCGAGGTCCAGCTCGCCGCCCCGGCCGTCGGGGCCGCCGCCGACCCGGACGAAGAGGCCGGTGGGGACCACGAAGGACCGCACCCGCATTCCGTAGCGCGCGGCCACGTCGTGCAGCGCGCGCTCCACCTCGGCCGTCTGCTCCCCGGCCCGCAGCAGCTCGGCGCCGAGCTCGCAGAGGAGCGAGGCCAGGTCCCTCAGCCGCTCCCGGCCGGCGTCCTCCGCCTCCGGCACGGTGAGGGCGTCCCTGCCGCGTCGCCGTGGCCGCAGGGCGGCCGCCCTGCGGCCGAGAGCACGCACGTCGAAGCGGGACAACAAGCGCATTCGGGAAAAACTAGCAGCGCCTCGGCGCTCACACCCGACCGCGAACGCCGTGTCCGCCGCAGGCCCTCCTACCGGTACTCGACCGTCAGTGTCACCGGCGTCGCCTGGTTCACGAAGAGGTACGCGGTCCCGGTCGGCGCCGACGAGAAGCCGAGCCGGAACTGCGTGACCCCGCCCCGGTTCAGCGCCGCGAGCGCCTCGGCCGAGAGGTCCGTCGACACCGCGCTCCCGGACGAGAACGCGTCGACGCGCGCCGCGCCCGCCACCGTCGGCGCCGCCGACCAGTCCGCCGGCTCGACCGCGCAGCCGCCGAAGCAACCCGTGCGCAGGTCCACCCGCAGCAGGTTGCCCGAGGGCGACGCCCACGGGTCACCGGAGCCGCTCGACCTGGTGACGGTCAGCCAGGCCCGGGTGACCTCCCTGCCGGCCGGGATCCGGGAGGTGTCGAAGGAGACCACCGACCGGTTCACCTTGCCGTCCGTGCCCCGCCCCAGGGCGAGACCGTACGCGTCCTCCAGCGTGCCGACCGCCGCGCCCGAACCGTCCGCCGCCGCCTTCACGTACCCGTCCTCGGCGTCCGCGCTCGACAGGACCGTCCGGTCGCCCGTGGGCGGAGGCGTGCCGGTGCCGCGCAGGGCCCGCACCATGCCCATGATCGCCTCGATCTGCTTCCCGCCGTGCCGGGCGTAGGCCGTGTCCCCGAGGTAGCCCCACCAGTTCCAGCAGCCGTTCGGGTTCTCCAGGGTCGTGGTCGGTGCCGCCTGCGGATAGAGCACGATCATGTCGTTGGTGTCGGCGTACTCGTTCAGGTACGCGTTCTCCACGAAGCGGGTCCCGAAGCCCTGGTACGCGTACCCCTGCTTGCAGCCGTGCAGCGCCACGAGGAGTGTGCAGCGGGCCCCCTGGGCGCACGACGCCGGGACGTACGCGAAGCCCTCCGCGCCCATCGAGAGGGCCGCCGCCGAGCCGCCCGGCGCGTACGCGTTCTGGTCGAAGCGGATCAGCGAGCCGCCGGTGCCGGAACCGGGCGCCGCGACCGAGCCCAAGAGATGCCCGAGCAGCGCCCCCTCCGCGTCGATCCCGCAGTTGTTCAGGAACGGAGTCTGCGTCACCGTGCACGAGTTGGGGCCGAGCGGAGTGATCCAGGCGTGCCCCGCGGCCGTCGACCGGTTGTACTGGACCCGGGCGCCGAAGCGGCCGTAGTAGTCGGCGAGCGCGTCCGCCACCGGCCGCTTCACCGTGCTGTCGCCCGAGCCGCTGAACACGTACACCGGGTCACCGGCCAGATTCGCCACCGGGTCGACCTGGCCCTGCGCCGACCGGTCGCGCGTGGCCTGTTCCAGCGCGGCGAGCTGAAGGTTCTGGGTGGTGTCCATACAGGCGTTGAGCGCGGTGGCGAGCTGGCCGCGCGCGCAGTCGTACGGCCCCGAAGCGAACGCCGCCGAGCCCTCGAAGGTACCCGAGTACGCGACGTGCAACTGGGTGGCCATGTACCCGCCGGACGACACCCCGGCACTGAACACGGAGCCGATGTCGTAGCCCTGGAGCGTGCCGGGCACGGGCGGGGGAGCCGCGGCCCCGGCGGGGGACGCGGTGGGAGACAGGGTCGCGGCGACGCACAGCAGCAGCGCCGCGAAGCGGCGTGGCCCGCTGCGACGGGTGGGACGGGGTGAACGCATGGGATCTCCCGGGCGGCTCGTTCCTGACGGAGGGTCGGCCGGGAGGTTATGGGCGGTCCGCGGCCCTCCTCCATGGGCGAGGACGCCACAATCCGGCCGCTCCGGTATGGCGGCCCATCACCTGGCAGCCGCCTTGGGGCCGCCGGACCCGAGCTGCGAGGATGCGGTCATGGCAGATCACGAGGACAGGGACGGCCGGCTGGCCGAGGCGGTCGCGCTGCGCGGACAGGGCCACCGGGAAGAGGCCCGCGAGCGGCTCGTCGCCCTCGCCGCCCGGCACCCGGAGGACGCGGAGGTCGCGTACCAGACGGCGTGGGCGCACGACGTCCTCGGTCGGGAGAAGGAGGCCGTGCCGTACTACGAACGCGCCCTCGCGGGCGGCGGGGCCACGGGCACCGGGCTCACCCCCGAGGACCGGCGCGGGGCGCTCCTCGGCCTCGGCAGCACCTACCGCGTCCTCGGCCGCTACGACGACTCCGTCGCCCTCCTGACCGGCGCCGTCGAGGAGTTCCCGGAGGACGGCTCCCTGCGGACCTTCCTCGCGATGGCCCTCTACAACACGGGCCGGCACCACGAGTCGACGCGGCTGCTGCTCCGGCTGATCGCCGCCACCAGCGAGGACCCGTCCGTACGGGCGTACCGCAGGGCCATCGAGCACTACGCCGGGGACCTCGACGCGGTCGAGTGAGGCGAGGTCGATCGAGGCGAGGGCGGTCCCGCGCGCGGGGGACCGCTCACCGTCGCTGGTTCACCGCCGGGGTGGGTCGCGCCGGTCAGGCGTCACCGCCGCGGTGCGGTCGGTGCCCGTCAGTCGTTCACCGCCGTCAGGAGCACCACCGCGTCGTCCAGGGCGGTGATCCCGTGCCGCTCCCTGAGCATCCGCAGCGTGCCCGTCGACAGCTCCTCCGCCCGGCCCGCCATCGTCAGGTTCACCCGGCCCCGCAGCACCTGGAGGCTCGCCGCCGGCGGCGCGTTGTGCTCGTCCAGGGACGTGCCCGCCGTGAGGGCGATGACGGACTGCCGGAGTACCCCGTCGTGCATGATCAGATGGGCGCTGCGCCCGTGCGGCGCGGTGCGGGCCGCGGCCATGTGCTCGTCGGCCAGGGCGGTGAGGTCCAGCTTCATGACTCTCCCTGCGGGATGCGCGGGCGGATACCCCCAGCCTCCCGTGTGACGTCCGGGACGCAACTCGGGGCCGTCTGTCCGGAACGCGCCGCCACGATCCCGCCGGCGGCGACGAACACCCCGCCGGCGAGCAGCGCCGCGGACCAGCCGTGCTCCGCGTACAGCCAGTTCCCCGCGAGGGAGCCGAGCGCCCCGCCGCCGAAGGTGGCCAGCATGAAGACCGTGTTGACCCGCGCGGCCACCTCCCGGCCGATCCCGAAGATCCTCGCCTGGTTGGCCACCTGGCAGGAGCTGACCCCCGCCACCAGCAGATTCGCCGCCGCGACCAGGCCCACGGGGGAGTGCGGGACCAGGCCGGCCACACCGAGCCCGAGCCCCGCGAGCCCCAGCCCTCCGGCGCTCACAAGGGCTGCCCCGTACCGGTCGGTGAGCGGCCCCGCCGTCGCCGAGAGCAGCGCGGCGGGCAGGGTCAGCACCCCGAAGAGCCCGGCCGCACCCGGTCCGTACCCCAGCGGCGGCGCCGCCAGGTGGAAGGCGAGCACCGCCCAGAAGACGCTGAACGCGGCGAAGACACAGGCCCCGAGCAGAGCCGAGACCCGCAGCGCGCGATGGGACGCCAGGAGCCCGGGCAGCCCGGCGAGGAGCCCGGCGTACGAGGTGCGACCGCGCGCCCCAAGCCGCTCGGGCAGCCTGCGCGGCAGGACGCACAGCAGGGCCGCCGTCGCCGCGGCGGCCACGAGGTAGGCCGCCCGCCAGCTGCCGCTCGCGTCGGTGACGGCGCCGGAGACCGTACGCGAGAGGGTCGAGCCCAGTGTGAGCCCGAGACCCACGAGCCCGACGGTCCGGCCCTGCCGTCCCGGGCCCGCGAGCACGGCCGCCACCGGAGTGAGGATCTGCGGAAGCACCGTCGTCGTGGACAGCGCGAGCGTCGCGAGCGTCAGCGTGACCATGCCCGGCGCCGCCGCCGCGACGAGCAGCGCGGCCGTGGTGAGGGCGAGCAGCACCGAGGTCAGGCGTCGGAGCCGCGCGGTGTCGGCCAGCGGCACCAGGAGCAGGATGCCGAGCGCGTACCCGATCTGCGCGACCGACGCGATGAGTCCCGCCGTCCGCTCCGTCACGTCGAGGCCCCGGGCGACAGCGGCGAGGAGCGGCTGCGGGAAGTAGATGTTGGCGACGGTGACGGCGCCGGCGACGGCGAACAGAGGGACGTTCGCCTTCATCGGCCGCTCGGGCGCGGTGGAGGGGGCCGGGGCGGTGGTGCGAGGGTCCACGAAGTCTCTTCCGTACGGGGGAGGGGGACGCCTCCAGGCTCCCCGCCCCCGCCCGGGCGGAACAAGGTGTCATCATGAAACCGGCGTTGAGCCGCACTCAACGATCGCGGCGGCCGTATGGGAGGTCCGGTGCTCGAACGGTACGAACTGGAAACCTTCCTCACGCTCGCCGAGGAGCTCCACTTCGGACGCACCGGCGAGCGCCTCGGCGTCTCCACCGGCCGCGTCAGCCAGACCGTGAAGAAGCTGGAGCGCCGCATCGGCACCCCGCTCTTCGCCCGCACCAGCCGGAGCGTCGCCCTCACCCCGGTCGGTCTGCGCCTGTACGAGGACCTCCTGCCCGCCTGCGCACAGCTCCGCGCGGCCCTGGAGCGTGCCACCGGGGCCGGACGCGGCGTCCGCGGGAGACTGCGGGCCGGCTTCGGCACGCCGTGGGACGCGGAACTGCTCACGGCGGCCGCCGACGCGCTCCTCGGCCGTCATCCCGGCTGCGAGATCACCGTCCGCGAGGTCCCCCTCGACGGTGGAGTGCGGCTCCTCCAGGACGGCGCGCTCGACATCCAGATCGCCGCCTTCCCCGTGCGCGAGCCGGAGCTGACCACCGGCCCCGTCGCCGTCCGCGACGACCGGGTCCTGCTGCTGCCGGCCGCCCACCCGCTGGCCGGACGGCCCTCCCTCTGCCTCGAGGACCTCGCCGGACTGCCGCTGATCACCACCGGCGGCGACCACCCGCGCCACTGGCTCGACCACCACTACCCCCGGCACACCCCGTCCGGGGCCGCCATCCCCAGGGGCCCGGTCGCGGCCACCTGGCAGGAGGTCCTCTCCCATGTGACGGCGGGCCGGGGCGTCACCCCGGGCGCGGCCAGGGGCGCCCGCTACCACCCCCGACCCGGCATCGCCTACGTCCCGCTGCGGGACGCCCCGCCCCTCGAGTACGGCCTGGTCTGGCCCACCGCCGCCGACTCCGCCCTGATCAGAGCGTTCGTGGCGGAGGTCGGCACCGTACGGGAGGCCTGACCCCGGGCGTTCAGTCGCCGTCGCGGGGGACGAGCGCGCCCGTCAGATGGTCGTACGCCACGTGCGCGTGCAGCCGGACGGCGGTGACGAGGGTGCCGTCGTCCGCGTAGAAGTGCGGGTTGTGGTTGGTCACCAGACCGCGGCCGCCGGGCACCGGCACCGGCCGCCCGGACGCGTCCAGGGCGGCGTCCTGGACGCCGAGCATCACGTACAGGCCGCCGAAGCGGCCCACCAACTCGGAGACGTCGTCGTACCCGAGCGTCCCGCCCGTCTCCACCACACGCTCCTCGCCGACCACCCGGCGGAAGGTCGGGAGGCCGGCCTCCACCCACGGCCCGCTGTTGTGCACGGGCGGGACCGGCTGCAGGTACTCCACCGTGGCCGTCGCCCCGAACGCCGCCGCCGAGTGCTCCGCGAGCACCGTGAGACGCCGCTCGACCCGTGCCATGTCGGACTCGACGGCACACCGGACCGTGCCCCACAGCGTCACCGTCTGCCCGACGATGTTGAAGCGGCCGACGTCCTCGATGTGCCCGATGGACACCGTGACCGGGTCGAACGCCGACACCTGCCGGTACAGCTGCCCGATGCCCGTCAGGACCGCCCCCACCGCGGGCATCGGATCGATGCCCTCCCAGGGCGTGGAGCCGTGGGTCTGTCTCCCGGTGACGACGATGCGGACGAGGGCCGAGGCCCCGTACTGGTTGCCGATCCGGTAGCCCACGTACCCCTTCGGATGCGGAGTCACATGCAGCCCGAACGCCATCGTCGGCACCGGGTCGGCGAACGCGCCCGCATCGACCATCGCCCGCGCCCCGCCCTCCTCGGTGACCGGTGGGCCCTCCTCGGCGGGCTGGAAGACGAGGAGCACGGTGCCCGGCAGCCGGTCGCGCACTCCCGCGAGCACCGTCGCCGCGCCGAGCAGCGCCGCCGTGTGGCAGTCGTGCCCGCAGGCGTGCGAGACGGGGAACGGACCGCCCGGGTAGTCGGCGTCGACCACTTCGGAGGCGAAGTCCGCCCCGCACAGGTCCTGGACCGGCAGCGCGTCCATGTCCGCCCGCAGTGCCACGACCCGCTCGCCCGCGGCCCCGCCGCGCAGAACGCCCACGACCCCGTGACCGGCGATGCCGGTACGGACCTCGTCGAGGCCGAGGGAGCCCAGGTGGTCCGCCACCAGGCGGGCCGTGTCCACCTCACGGTTGGGCAGCTCCGGGTACCGGTGCAGGTGGTGCCGCCAGGCCACCACCTGATCCGCCACCTCGGCCGCCCGCTTGTCCAGTTCCTCGTGGATCGCCTCGCCGCCCAACGTGACTCCCTGTCGTTCCGGCCGGTGCCGATCGGCCGTGGTCATGGGGTACGTGCTCCACCAGGCTGCCATCCCCGGCGGCGCGCGGCACCGTCCCTGCGCGCACCTGCCGCCGCACGCTCACATCGCCGAGCCGGTCGCCGAGCCGGTCGTCTAGCCGATCGTCACCACGCGCGCCCAGTCGGGCGGGGTGTCCGGCTCGTAGTCGGGATCGTTCTCGATCCACGAACCGCCGCGCGACCCGGCACGGGGGAACAGCCCCACCACGGTCCGGCACGGCGGCCGCTCGGACGGCCAGGGCGTCTGCCCGTCCGTCAGGACCACGACGACGTCGGGCCGGGGCATCGTCCGCAGCGCCCGGGAGAAGCCCGTACGAAGATCCGTACCGCCGCCGCCCACCAACGGGATGCCCTCGGCACGGCACAACGGGTGCACCGTGCGGGCCGCCGCGTCGCACGACATCACGGTCACCAGGTCACGACGCCCGCCCACGGCCCGGGAGATCGCGGCCACCTCCAGGAGCGCGCCGCCCAGCTCCGCGTCGCTCACCGACCCGGACGTGTCCACGATCACCGTGACCCGGGGCGGTCTGCGCCGAAGACTCGGCAGCACGGCGCCCGGCAGCCCCGCCGAGCGCCGCGACGGCCGGCCGTACGAGTAGTCCTCCCCCGCGCCGGAGGCGGAGGCCGCCGAACGGACCGCAGCCCCCAACAGGTCCCGCCACGGCTGCGGCGGGTGGAAGACCTCCTCCGCCCAGCGCTTCCACGCCCTCGGCGCGCTTCCCGGGGGCCCCTTGACGGCCTGCGCCACCCGGAACCGGACGGCGTCCTGCTGCTGCCCGCTGAGGCCGTCCGCGCCGTCGGGCCCCAGATCCCACTCCCGTTCCAGACCGTCGGCACCGCTGCCGCAGTCCAGCCAGGCGAGGTGCTGCATCCCGGAGCCGAGGCCGATCCGGCGCAGATAGTCCTCCATCAACTCGCCGGAGGAGAGCCCGAGGGAGTCCGGAGTGACCGCACCCTCGGGCATGACGAGCCCGTCCCCGAACGCGTCGTCGTTGATCTCGCAGTCCGCCGCGATGTTCATCAGCAGCCTGGCACCCGGTCCGGTCAGACCGCGCTCCCGCGCGACCCGGTCACCGCGCCCGTGGTGGTCGCGCAGGAGGTGCGACACCTCGTGGACCCACACCCCGGCCAGTTCCTCGACCGGTGTCCGGTTCACGAAGACCGGTGAGACGTAGCAGCGCCAGTGCCGGTCGACCGCCATCGTCGGCACCCGCCGGGACTCGACGACGTGCAGGGCGAACAACGCGGTCGCCAGATAGGGCCGGGCCCGGACGGCGTACAGCCGGGCGGCGAAGAGCTTGTCGAGGTCGAGCGCGTTCCCCGCACCGGAGCCCGCGCCTTCCCCCGTGCCCGCGCCCGCCCCCGCACCCGCTCCGGCCCCTGTACTTGCTCCCGTGCCGGTGACGGTGACGGTGCCGGTGCCGGTGTCCGTGCCCGTGCCCGTGGCGGTGCTCATCGTGCGCCCGCGGCGGAGGCCGTGCCGCTCACGCGTCGCGCGCCGTTCGCGACCAGGGTCGCCGCCTCGTCCGCGCGCCGGGACATCGAGACCGCCCCCGCGAGCCGTTCGATGGTGGGCGGCACGTCCCACTCCGTACGGCGGAGCGCGGCGAGCGTGGTCGCCGGGACGACGACGAGATCCGGCGCTCCGGTCTCCGCCGCCCTGGCGAGCAGCGCCCAGGCGGCCTCCCAGCGGGCCTTCTCGGGGCGCGCCGCGACCGCGGCCACGACTCCCTCGAGCGCGGCCTGGCGCAGATCACCCCGCTCCGGAAGCTCGGTGCCGGACGGGTCGGCGAGCAGTGTCTCGGGGTCCGGGAGGTCCATCCGGTCCAGGCTCGCAAGGAGTTCGAGCCCCGGGCCGTCCCCGACGGTGCCCCTGACGAGGAGCGAGATCACCTCGCGGGATGATCCGGCGGCGGTGGCGAAGGCGATGAGACGCAGGCTCATCTCCCAGCTGCGGGGCGAAGGCCATGCGCCGCCCCGCCGGGTCTCCCCGCCGGGCAGCCGGTGCACGAGCGTGGGGCGGGTGGCGAGGAGACCGCACACGGCGCGCCGGGCGTAGTCCACGGCGTGCGGCAGGAGTTCCGGGTCGAGCCGGGGGAGGGTCGCCCGCGGCCAGATGCCGCCGAGGCCGCGGACGACGACGTCGTGGTCGTGGGTCCACTGGAGGTGGACGAAGCGGTTGGCCAGCGGCGGACTCAGCTCCCAGCCGTCGGCGGCCGAGGCACGCGGGTTGGCGGCGGCCACGATCCGCACCCCGGACGGCAGCCGCAGGGCGCCGACCCGTCGTTCCAGGACAAGTCGGAGCAGAGCCGCCTGCACCGCAGGTGGGGCGGTGGACAGTTCGTCGAGGAACAGCAGTCCACGGCCTGCCTTCACGAGCCGTACCGCCCAGTCCGGCGGGGCCATCGGGACGCCCTGCTCGGCGGGGTCGTCCCCGATCACGGGGAGCCCCGAGAAGTCGGACGGCTCGTGCACGCTGGCGATCACCGTCGTCAGAGGGAGGTCCAGGGATTCGGCGAGCCGGGTCAGCGCGGCCGTCTTGCCGATCCCCGGCTCACCCCAGAGGAGTACGGGCAGGTCGGCGGCGACCGCGAGGGTCAGGGCCTCCAGCTGGTCGTCGGGGCGCGGCTCGGTCGTGGAGTCGCGCAGCAGGGCGAGGAGTTCGTCGGCGACGTCGAGCCGGCCGCGGGAAGGGGTGCTCAAGGGCATGGGTGATCACCTGTGGGTTCGTCGTCGGTGCGCCGGTACCGGCGTGACGGCCGGTACCGGCGAAATGGGGGATGCCGGTGGTACCGGTGCGCGGGCCGGTACCGCTTCGATCAGCGGGTGTGGCTGTGGCGAGGGCGTGCGCGATGGCCCCGGGGGCGTTCCTGCCCGGGCAGCACACGTCCCGGTCCCGGGCCGTAGAGGTCCGCCCGGTAGAGCCCGTACGCGATCCGCCGCCGGGCGGCCGACTCCAGCGCCTCCCGCAGCGCGCCGTTGCGCAGCGCGGCGCCGGGGCCGAGCAGGCCCTCGACGACGGCCAGCGCGCCGACGGTGTCGCCGTGGTCCAGACGCTCGCGGACACCGGTGAGGCAGTCCGGACGGCGGTGGGCGTCGTCGATGGCCTGGAGGCAGGGGAGGGGAGGCCCGCCCAGCGCGACCAGGAGCTCCTCCCGCCGGATCTCGGCGGGGGCGTGGTCGAGCGGGGCGAGGACGCCGTCGGACAGGCCGATCCGGTGCGGGACTCCCCGGCAGTCCACCAGGCGTGGCTGCCCGGCCGGATCGGCGGTCCTGGCCGGCCCGGCGGGACGGTGGTCGGGTACGAGCGCCGAGGCGACCAGCGGATGCAGCCGTCCCGCGTCGATCAGACCGGCGCGCAGCAACTCCAGATCGGGCGGCACCCAGGTCGCGGCGTCGGGCAGCGTGGGCAGCGCCCGCACCGCCGACGGAGGGGTCCCAGGGGAAGCCGATGCCGGGCCGCCGCCCGCCGGCACGTCGAGGACCAGCTGTCGACGGCCCCCGAGCCGTACCCGGACGCGCCCGGAGTCCCGGCCGTCGGCCCGGAGCAGGATCGCGGCCTCCGCCGCCCAGCGGTCGACGGCGCGGCCGGCCGCCTCTTCGGTCAGCGGTGGCGGATCGGCGGAGAGCCCCGGCGACGGACCGGTGGAGAGCCCCGGCGGCGGACCGTTGGAAGGCCCCGCGTCGGCCCCGGAACGGACCCGCAGTTCGTCGCTGCGTCGCGCGTCCCAGAGATGGCGATGGAGATCCAGGCGGTACCGCCGACTCGGGCGCGGATGCGGATGGCGTCGCTCACCGCCCGCGGAACGGGAGCCGTCCCACAGCGCGAGGCTCATCCGCTGCCCGGCGTCCGCCCACGCGGGTGCGGTCCGCACCACGAGGTACACCGTGGGGGAGCCGAGGTCCCCCGTGGGGGAGGCGAGGTCCCCCACGTCGTCGTCCCCCGCGGCGTTCCCGGGGACGGCGTAGCGTGCCAGCGGGACGGTGAGCCCCGGGCGGAGGACTCCGTCGGGAGCGATCCGAGGCATGTGCCAGCGCAGCAGGTCGGGAGCGAGTCGCCGGAGATCCGCCCTGACCAGGGCGGCGAGTTCCCGCCCGTACGCGCGGGCGGTGGAGCGCAGGTCGAGATCGACGTCGATGCCCGCGGCGGCACAGGCCCCCGCCCAGTCACCGGCGGTGCGCCGGAGCCCGGCGGTCTCGATCATGGAGGGCGGCACGGCGAACTCGCGCACGCGCAGCCAGAGGGAAAGGCGGGTGTCGCCGTTCGCGGCATGAGTGAGCATCAGCACTCACCTTGCGCGGACGGGACCCCCGATCTGATAGCGGAGTAGGTCGTCATCAGGATGATCGTATCGAGGGGTACGCGGCGCGACCAGTGGTTTTTCTCCCTGGGGAGTGGGCGCCGGACCGCCCACCGGGCGCAGGCCTCGCCGGCCGGCCCGGGAGGCCGGGCCGGCGAAGCCCCGTCCGATGCTTCCTAGGCCGCGCTCACCGCGTCAGGACCGCTCCGCGCGATGATCGCCGCCGTGTCCACCCCCGTGGGCAGCGTGCCGAACGCGAGGCCTCGGTCGCCGTCGAGCCGCGACGCGCAGAACGCGTCCGCGACCGCCGGATTCCCGTGACGTACGAGCAGGGAGCCCTGCAGCACCAGGGCCAGGCGCTCGACGAGACGCCGCGCCCCGTACGCCGCCGCCTCCGGGTCGCCGAGCCCCGCGAGGTCCTTGCGGAGGCCCGCGACGGCCGCGTCCAGACGCCGGTCGGCACCCGCGCCCAGGTCGACCTCCGCGAAGAAGGCCTCCACCGCATGCGGCTGACGGGCCATCGCCCGCAGCACGTCGAGCGCGGCGACGTTGCCCGAGCCCTCCCAGATCGACGGCAGGGGCGACTCCCGGTAGAGCCTGGGGAGGCCCGAGTCCTCCACGTAGCCGTTGCCGCCCAGGCATTCGAGGGCCTCGGCGGCGTGGGCGGGCGCCCGCTTGCACACCCAGTACTTGGTGACCGCGAGCCCGAGCCGCCGCAGCTGCTCCTCCTCCGCGTCGCCGCGCGTGGCCCGGTCGACCGCGCCGGCCAGGCGCAGCGCCGCGAGCGTGGCCGCCTCCGCCTCCACCGCGAGGTCGGCCAGGACGTTCCGCATCAGCGGCTGGTCGACGAGCCGCGCCCCGAACGCCTCGCGGTGCGTGGCGTGGTGCACCGCATGGACGAGCCCGAGGCGCATCCCGGACGCCGAGCTGATGGCGCAGTCGAGCCGCGTCATGTTCACCATCCGGATGATGGTGGCCACCCCGCGCCCCTCCTCGCCGACAAGCCGGCCGAGGGCACCCTCGTACTCGATCTCGGAGGACGCGTTGGAGCGGTTGCCCAGCTTGTCCTTGAGCCGCTGGAGGCGGATCGCGTTGCGGCCGCCGTCCGGCAGGACACGCGGCACCAGGAAGCAGGAGAGCCCGCCCGGCGCCTGCGCGAGCGTGAGGAAGACGTCCGACATCGGCGCCGAGGTGAACCACTTGTGGCCGGTGAGCGCGTACAGGCCGGGCTCGCCCGTCGGCACGGCCCGGGTCGTGTTCGCCCGGACGTCCGAGCCGCCCTGCTTCTCGGTCATCGACATTCCGGCGATGATCCCGCGCTTCTCCGTCGGCACCCGGAGACCGAAGTCGTACGACGAGGAGGTCAGCAGCGGCTCGTACACCTCGGCCAGCTCCGGCTGCGCGCGCAGCGCCGGCACCGCCGCGTACGTCATGGAGACCGGGCACAGGTGTCCCGCGTCGGCCTGTCCCCACACGAACACCTTCGCCGCGCGGGCGACGTGCGCGCCGGGCCGCTCGTCCCGCCAGGGAGCGCCGTGCAGTCCGTGCCGGACGGCCACGTCCATCAGGTCGTGCCAGTGGGGGTGGAACTCGACCTCGTCGATCCGGTGGCCGTACCGGTCGTGGGTGTGGAGCACGGGGGAGTGGCGCTCGGCGAGCCGCCCCCACTCCTGGGCCTGTCCGCCGCCGGCCCGCGCGCCGAGCTCGCGGACCTCGGTCTCGGCCCAGCCCGCGCCCTCCCGGCGCAGCGCCTCCAGGAGCGCGGGGTCGGCGGAGACGTCGTAGCCGGTCAGGGGCGGTACCTGGTTGGTGACCTCATGCGTGGTCGGCATCGGGAACTCCCAGTGCTCGCAGGGTGAAGGTGACGAGTGCGGGTACGGTGCCGGGCCCGACGGACCCCTCCGCCAGCGGGCCGACGAGTGCCTCCGCGCCCGCCCCGACCAGTGCCGAGGCGGTGAGGACCGGGTCCTGGGGCGGCAGTTCGCCCGAGCGCACGCCCTCCTCGACGCGCGCGGCGAACACGTCGCGGAACGCGCGCCGGAAGACCAGCCGCTCGGCGTCCACGGCGGCGTCGACCGGCTCGGCGAGCAGGGCGTAGGCGAGGCGCGGCGACTTGAGGGCGCGCAGGGCGAAGGTCTCGATGACGGCGACCACCCGCTCGGCGGCGGAACGGTGCCCCGGGTGTCCGGCCGCCTCGGAGACGGCCGCGACCTCCCGGCTCACCACGGTCCGGAAGAGCTCCACGGAGAGCTCTGTCTTGCCGGGGAAGTGGCGGTACACGCTGCCCGTGGCGATTCCGGCGCGGGCGGCGACGGCGGCCACCGTGCAGCCCGCGTATCCCTGCTCGGAGAGCAGCGCCCGGGCGGCGTCCACGACGGAGGCGCGCTGGGCGTCGAGTCGGGCCTGGACGGCGGGGGTGCGTCGGTAGGGCATGGAAGAAGTGAAGCAGTGATTCACTGCTTCATCAAGGCCCGCGATACGCCGGGTGCGGGTGCGGGTGCGGGTGCGGGTGCGGGTGCGGGTGCGAGCGGGTGCGAGCGGGTGCGTGCGGGTGTGGGAGCAGGCGTCGGGGCAGGCGTGGCTGCGGGAAGGGGCGCGGGTGCCGGAACGGCGAACGCCCCCACCCTGCGGGGGTGGGGGCGTTCGCAAATGCGTGTGGCCGTGTGGCCGGGTGCGCCGCGCGGCCGGACGGCCGGTCTCAGCCGGTGAAGACCTCGGTCAGGGACCAGATCGCGAGGCCCGCCATGCAGATACCGCCGATGCGCTGCACGGTCTTGAGCGGAACGCGCTTCGCGATGAAGCGGCCCGCGACCAGGGCGAGCGCGGAGACGCTCATCAGCGCGGCGAGCGAGCCGATCGCCGTCGACCAGGTGCCGTTCGTGGCGGCCAGGTTGGCGGTGGTGATCTGGGTGAGGTCGCCCCACTCGCTGATGAACACGGCCATGAAGGCCGTCGAGAAGACGGGCAGGAAGCCGGTGACGGTCTTGCCGCCCTCGTCGGCCTCGTCGTCGTCGCCCCCGCCGCGCAGCAGCATGAACGCGCCGAAACCGAACAGCAGGGCGGAGACGAGCTTCACGGACCAGCCCGGGAGCAGCCCGAGCAGGCTGCCCGCGCCGACCGCGATGGCGACATGCGCGAGGAAGGCGGTCGAGGTGCCGATCCATACGTAGAGAGGACGCATTCGCGTGCCCATGGCGAGGGACGCGAACATCGTCTTGTCGGGAAGCTCGGCGAGGAAGATCAGCCCGAAGGCGGTGAGGATCGCCAAGGGGTCGAGGTGCATACCGGGGCTCTCTGCTCGGTCCGGGCCGGTGGACTCGGCACGGCACCTCGACGGGCGACGGGAGGACCACTCGGCCCGGCATGACGGACCACGCCCACGGAAGCGCGGACGCGGTTGATGCCTGGCCGAAGGTCTCGCCCGTCCGCGTCGAACGCGGACCCGGTCACCGGGAACCCGGGGGTTCCAGTATGTCGACGACCGATTTGCAGGGCTACTCCCCTTCGCTGTCCCTCAGTGTAGCGGACCGGGGCGCGCGAGTGAGTAGACAGCGTCTACTCGATCTTGGTAGACAGTGTCTATGCATGACGAATCCGAAGACCACCAGGCTGAAGACCACCAGGCGCACGGGAGGACCGGGAGCGAGGCCGACGACCGGAGCGACGGCGGGCTGCGCGAGCGGCTCGTCCGCGTCGGCGTCGAACTCGTGAACGCCGAAGGCGCCCAGGCCCTCTCGCTGCGCGAGATCGCCCGCCGCGCCGGCGTCTCCCACGGCGCCCCCCGCCGCTACTTCCCGACCCATCTCGAACTCCTGTCGGCGATCGCCCGCCAGGGCTTCACCGAACTGGCCGCCCGCGTCGCCGCCGAGGACGAGGAGACCAGCGCGCCGCGCGAGCGGATCGAGCTCCTCGCCCGCGTCTACCTCGACTACACCGGCACCCGGCGCGGCATGTACGAGCTGATGTTCCGGCACGACCTGCTGGAGAGCGGAAGCCTCGGCCTGCGGGAGACGAGCCTGCCGCTCTTCGCCCGGCTCACCGAACTCGTCGGCCGCGTCCGTCCCGGCGCCGCCGACCCCGCCGTCCTCGCCGGCGCGCTCTGGGCCAATCTCCACGGCATCGCCCAGCTCTGGCACTGGGGCAGCCTTCAACTCGCGACCGGCGGCGACGACCCCGCCCCGCTCCTCGCGGCCGCCCTCGACGCGCACCTCGGCCCCGCGGGGCAGGCCTCATGAGCCCGCGCCGTGGCCCGGTCCTGGCGTGCAGCGTCGTCGGCGCTGCCGTCGTCGCCCTCGACGGCACCGTCCTCACCGTCGCCCAACCCGCCCTCCAGCGCGATCTGCACGCGGACGTCGGCCTGGTCCAGTGGACCAGCACCGGCTACCTCGTCGCCGTCGCGAGCCTCCTGGTCTTCGCCGGCCGCCTCGGAGACCGCTACGGCCACCGCCGGGTCTTCGCCGTCGGCGCCCTCGGCTTCGCCGCAGCCTCCACCGGGATCGCCCTGGCCCCCGGCATCGGGACCGTGATCGCGCTCCGGGTGCTCCAGGGGGTGTGCGGGGCGCTCCTCCAGCCCGCCACCCTCGGCATGCTCCGAACCGCCTATCCGCAGGATCGGCTGGGAACCCCGATCGCGATACGCACCGTCGCCATCGGCCTCGCGGCGGCGGCCGGCCCGCTCATCGGCGGCGCGCTGGTCTCCGCGTACGGCTGGCGCTCGGTCTTCCTCCTCGGCGTACCCCCGACCCTCGCCATCGGCCTTCTCGCGCTCGCCACCAGGGAACGCCCGCACGAGCCGAGCCGACCGCACGAACCGGGCTCGCGGTACGAACCCGTTCCCGCCGCCCGCCCCCGGGCCGCCGGCGGCCCTTCCGCGCTCGACCCCGTCGGCGCCCTGCTGCTCGCCGTCACCCTGGGGCTGCTCGTCCACGGGCTCGTCGAGGCCGCCCGTCCCGGCGGCGCCCCCACCGGTCTGCCCGCCGTCGCCGGGGCCGTCGTCACCGGCGTCGTCCTCGCCCGGCACGAGCGCCGCGCCCCGCGCCCCCTGCTGCCTCCGGAGCTGCTCCGGAGCCTGCCCGTCGTCGCCGGCCTCGCCGTCCTGCTCGCCGCCTCTGCCGCCCTCTCCGGCTCGCTCTTCGTCGCGACGTACTTCCTGCAGGACGTCCAGGGCCTCGACCCCCTCGACTGCGCGCTGCGCGTCCTTCCGCTCGCCGTCCTGATGGTGCTCGGCGCGCCCCTCTGCCCGCCGCTCCAGCGCCGCTTCGGCCCGCGGAGCACGGCGACCGCCGGCGCGGCCCTGCTCACGCTCGGGGTCCTGCTGCTCGCCCGGTTCGACGCGACGGCCGGCGCCGCCGCCGTCGGCGTGAGCGCCGCACTGCTGGGCGCGGGGTTCGTCACCCTGATGGTTACCGCGACCTCGGTCGTCGTGCACCGAGCCCCCGAGGCCCACGCCGGAGTCGCTGGCGGCCTCCAGCAGACCGTGATGAACATCGGACCCGCGCTCGGCGTCGCCATCGCGACCCTGCTGCTCGCCCTCGTCCCGGGCGGCGGCTTCGTACCGTCCCGGGGCGCCGCCCTCCCCGCCCTCGTCCTGATCGCCGCACTTGCGCTGCCCGCCGCCCTGGCCCTGCCCCGCGCCGCCGGCCGGCGGCGGACACGCCCGGAGCCGCCGTCACCACGGGCCGGAGGCCGACCCTGCGTACGATCATGAAATGCCAGCAGGTCAGCGGGCTCGCCCCGACGCCCCGGCGCGCGCCCAGTTCAACCTCGGTCGCGCGCTGCCCTTCCTGGTCCTGGCGGTGGCCTTCGTCGCCGATCTGCTGACCCCCGACCGGGACCGCTTCGACCGGCTGCTCGTCGCCGCACCCGCGCTCGCCGCCGTCACCTGGAGCGTGCCCTGGACGATCGTCATCGGGCTGCTCGCCGTCGTGGCCCGGCTGGTCCTCAGCCTCATCAGGGGCGAGTTCGCCGCGGCGCCCGAACTCGTCACGAACCTGATCGTGATCGCCGGCGTCACCGCCGCCGCTGCCTGGGTCAGCCGGGTCCGCACCCGCTACGAGCAGGACATGCGCGAACTCACCGCCGTGGCCGAAGTCGTCCAGCGGGTCGTGCTGCGCCCGCTCCCCACCCGCCTCGGCCGCTTCGACCTGCATCTGCTGTACGTGGCGGCCGCGGCCAAGGCCAGGATCGGCGGCGACTTCTACGAGGCCGTACGAGTCCCGGGCGCCGTACGGATCATGCTCGGGGACGTCCAGGGCAAGGGCCTCGGAGCCGTCGAGACGGCCTCCGTGCTCCTCGGCTCCTTCCGTGCCTCTGTCAACGAGGCGCCCGACCTGGCCGTCCTCGCCGACCGGCTCGACGAGGGCCTCGCCCGCTACGGTGCCTGGGACCCGGACTCCGATGCCGCCGAACGCTTCGCCACCGTCGTCCTCGTGGAACTCCCCGACGGCGAGGACGTCGCCCGGCTCCTCAGCTGCGGACACCCCGCCCCGCTGCTCCAGCGCGGCGGCGAGGTCGTGCCCGTGCGGTTCGACGACCCCTCGCTGCCCGTGAACCTCGCGGGCCTCGCCGACTCCCACCACCGCATCGAGGAGGTGCCGTTCGGACCGGGGGACCGGATGCTCCTCTACACCGACGGCGTCAGCGAGACCCGCGACCGGGCCGGCACGTTCTATCCGCTGGAACTGCGCCTGCGCGGCTGGGTGCGGGAACCGGCCGAGGAGGTGCCGGCCCTCCTCCACAAGGACCTGACCGACTACGGCGCGGGCGGCCTCGACGACGACGTCGCCGCCCTGCTCGTGGTGGTTCCGCCCGAATCCCGCTGAAGCCGACCCGTCCTCGTCGTCCCCAAACATCGAGTTCGGGGCGGCTTGTGTCGTTCCCGACCGGTTGCGTGACACGTGCGCTGTTCGTGCGCTCTGGTCGCTCCGCCCCACATAGGTGAGGCTTGCGACCGTCCGCGACGCGGACAGTCACCAGTCCAGTCGAGAGGAACGGGTGCACGTGCCCAAGGAGAACTCCTTCACCACCGGCTCGTCCGAACACTTTCCCGGCTTCCCGGACGTCACGACGGCCCTGACCTCCGCCGAGACCTCCCGGATCACCGCTCGCGGCCTCTGGGCCGCCGACGGAACGGTGGACCCCGGCGCCGTGCGGCTCGGCCAGACCCTCGCCAACGCGCTCCTGAGCGACACGACCGACGGCACCGGCACCGCCACGGCCCTGCTCCCCGCCGAACTCGCCGCGATCGTCGAGGAGGTGCGCGGCCTGGCGCTGCCCGCGTACCACCGCATCGAAGGAGCCGCCGAGAGCGAGGGAGCCGCGGAGAACGTCCGGCTCTCCGCGTTCAGCCTCCGTCAGCTCGGCCAGGGCCCGCACCCGCTCGTCGTCGTGCCCGCCGGCTGGACCCCCTTCGGCTGGCCGCTGTTCCTCTGGTCGTACCTCGTCCTGGCCCGCAAGGGCTACCACGTCCTCGCCTACACCCCGCGCGGCCTCGGCATCCCCGGACTGCCCTCCACCTCCAGCGGCTTCGTCGACGTCGCGGGACCCCACGACTGGGCCGACGGCTCCGCGGTCATCGACTTCGCCGTCGACCGCTTCGCCCCGAGCGTCATCGGCTTCATGGGCGAGTCGTACGGCTCCGGCATCAGCCAGCTCGTCGCCGCCCACGACGACCGGGTCGCCGCCGTCGTCGCCCTCAGCACCTGGGGCAACCTCGCGACCAGCCTCTACGACCACGACACCCGTCACCTCGCGGTCGTGAAGGCCCTCCTCGCCCTCACCGGCGGACCGGTCGAGAGCAAGTTCGACGAGGCCAACCGGGAGATCCTCGCCGACTTCCAGGCCGACCGGAACCTGGACGCCGTCGTCGAATGGGGCCTCAAGCGCGCCCCCGAGTCGTACCTCCCCCTCACCAACGAGAACGGCACGCCGACCTTCTTCTCCAACACGTGGCACGAGAGCCTCTTCGCGGTCAACCAGACCCTGGAGACCTTCAACGGCCTGGACGTGCCCAAGCGGCTCAACCTGTGGATCGGCGACCACGCCGCGCCCGAGGGGCCCGCGCTGATCGGCCCGCCCGCCGTCCGGGGCGAGGTCAACCTCCCGATGGCGGAGGCGTACGCCTGGCTCGACCACCACCTCAGGGGCGAGCGCAACGGCGTGGAGGAATGGCCGCAGGTCTGCAACCAGGTGATGTTCTCGTACGTGACGGAACCCGCCCTCGACCCGGAGACCGGCGAACCCACCGGCGAGAACCGCATCGTCGTACCCGCGCGCCGCGAGACCAGTCCCGGCTGGAACGAGGTCACCGACACCACCGAGGTCTTCGGCCTCACCGGCGACGGCGGGGGCGGCACCGACGGCCGGCTCGTCCCCGCGGGGGCGCCCGGAGCGGAGGAGACCGGCTGGCGGCGTGCGTTCCTCGCGGGCGTGGACACCGAGGCCACCGCCATGGACGCGATCATGAAGACCGGTCAGGCGGAATGGCGGGGCAACCCCAAGATCTACGACACCCGCAAGATCGACCGCCGCCACGCGGTCGTGTGGACGACCGAACCGCTCGTCTCGCCCGGCGGTCAGGAGGGCGTGGGCCGCCGCGTCCGGGGCATTCCGCGGCTGCGCCTCACCGTCCGCTCCACGGCCACGTCGGCGAGCCTCTACGCCCACCTCCTGGACGTCGCCGAGGACGGCACGGCCCGGATCATCAGCCATGAACCGCTCAACGTGTACGGCCTGACGCCCGAACAGGACACCACCGTCACCTGGAGGCTCCAGGCGGCGGCGTACGACATTCCCTCGGGGAACCGGCTGCTGCTGGTCGTCGACAGCAAGGACCCGCTGTACGGGGACGCGTCCGTCACCTGGACGCAGACCGTCATCGGTTCCCCGGAGGCGGAACCGTCCCGACTGGAACTGCCGCTCGGCTGACCCGCCCCGGCTGACCAGCCCGGCTCCCGCCCGCGCCGTACGACGGACGGGCACGCGGTTCTCCCCCGCGTGCCCGTCCGGCAGGGCTGTCACACCGCCGGGGAAGGCCCGGGTGTCACACCACCGGGGCGAGCCCCAGATGCTCCCGGAGCGTCGTGCCCGTGTACGCGGACCGGTACACACCGCGTTCCTGGAGCTCGGGTACGAGCAGCTCCACGATGTCGTCGAGACCGTCCGGCACCAGGTACGGGGAGATGTTGAAGCCGTCGACGGCCCCGTGCCGGACGAACCGGGCGAACTTCTCGGCGAGCCCGGCCGGGGTTCCCACATGGCCGCGCTGCGGACCGAGCTCGATGACCGTCTCGCGCAGCGACCAGCCGTTGGCCTCGGCCCTGGCGCGCCACTCGGCCACCGTGTCCAGGGTCTCGCCCAGCTGACGGGTGCCGAACCTCCCGTCGTACGCGGCGACCACCGGGTCCTCGGCGGGCAGCGGCCCGTCGGCGTCCCGCCCCGACAGGTCGAAGCCCCACAGCCGGCTCGCGATGCCGAGGGCCACCGCGGGAGTGACCTGTTCGAGGCGGACCCAGCGCTCCTTCTCCTCCGCCTCCTTCTCGGTGGCCCCGATGATGATCTCCGTACCCGGCAGGATCCTCAGCGCGTCCTCGGCCCGGCCCGCCGCCCGCAGCCGGCGCCGGATGTCCTCGGCGAAGGCGAGCGCGTCGTCGAAGTCCGTACCGTGCGCCGAGAACACCACATCCGCCTGACGGGCCGCGAAGTCCCGTCCCTCGCCGGAGTCTCCCGCCTGGAAGATCACCGGATGCCCCTGTGCACTGCGCGGCAGCGTGGGAACCAGGTCGACGTCGAAGTGGGCGCCCTTCGACCGTACGCGTCCCACCGCCTCCGGCACCGACCAGGAACGGGCGTCGGCGGACCCGGCCACCGCGCCCTCCGCCCAGCCGTCCCACACGGCCCGTGCCACCGACAGGAACTCCTCGGCGCGCCGGTAGCGGTCGGCGTGGTCGAGGAAGCCGCCGCGACGGAAGTTCTCCCCGGTCCAGGCGTTGTGCGTGGTCACCACGTTCCAGCCGGCCCGGCCGCCCGACAGCAGGTCGAGACCGGCGAGACGCCGGGCGAGGTCGCCCGGTTCGTTGTACGTGGTGTTCGACGTGGAGACGAGCCCGATCCGCTCGGTCGCGGCGGCGAGCGCCGACAACTGGGTGATCGAGTCCGGGCGGCCGGCGACGTCCAGCTCGTGGACGCCGCCCTCCGACTCCCGCAGCCGCAGTCCGTCCCCGAGGAAGAAGGCGTCGAAGAGTCCGCGCTCGGCGGTCCGCGCGACGCGGAGGAAGGAGCCCGGATCGATCTGGGAGCCGCTCCAGGGATCCGACCAGATCGTCCAGTGGTTGACGCCCTGGAAGAACACCCCGAAGTGCAGCAGCGCGTCCGGGCGGGGGACGTCGGCGGGATCGGTGCGGGTCATCGGATCTCCTCCCGTACGGGCGTGGCGGCGGCACCGTCGGTCGTCGTGAAGCGGCTGAGGGGCCGGGGGAGGCCCAGGGAGGCACGCAGGGTGGTGCCGGGCAGCGGCCGGAACGCGACCCGCCGGACGAACAGCTCGGGCAGCACGAGCCGGGAGAGCACGGCGAGGTCCTCGTCGAGCACGAGCGGGTGCAGCCGCACCCCGTCGACGCGCCCGTGCAACTCGGAGAGCAGGGAGACCAGACCCGCCGCGGAGCCGGTGTACCGCAGCCGGTCCGGCCCGGCGGCCCACGGGGCGTACCGCTCCAGGTCGGAGATCCGTTCCCCCGCCGTCTCGTGCGGGGTGTCGAGGGCCACCTCGATCTCGGCGAAGGCGCGCGGTGACGCGCTTTCCCTCGCGGCCGCCGCGCCCACGTCGGCGACGCTGCCGCCGCCGACCAGGGCCACATCGGTCAGCTCGGCCGGCACGATCCCCGGGCGGGCGAGGACCACGGGCCGCCCCTGCGGCGGGCGAGGCACGATGGACGGCCCCTTCACGGAGTACGTCTCACCGGCGAAGTCGATGGAATGGAGCCGCGAACGGTCGAGGTAGCGGCTGGTGGCCACCGACCTGATCACGGCATCGTCCTCCCACGAGTCCCACAGATCCCGTACGACCCGGAGGCCGTCGCGGGCCTCGCGGGCCGCCGCCTCGGGTCCCTCGACCGGCGGTCGCCCCCAGGCGCGGGCGGCGGCGGGGTCCGTCTCGACCCCCACCACCCAGCCGGCCCGACCGGCCGAGACGTGGTCGAGCGAGGCGAGCTGCGAGGACACGTGGAACGGTTCGGCGTAGGTGGTCGCCAGGACCGGAGCCACCCCGAGGACGCTCGTCGACGCGGCCGCGAACGCGGCGCGCTCGACCGCGCCGATCCGGCCCGCGGGACCGGCGCCGGAACCGGGCGGCAGAATCGAGTCGTCCAGGGTGACCAGGGTGAACCCGGCGTTCTCGGCGGCGGCCGCGACCCGGGCGAGCCGACGCGGGGTCAGCAGCTCGCCTGGGGAGTGCGCGGCACGGCGCCACGCGGCCGGATGGGCACCGTCGCCGTCGATCTCGACGGCCAGGCGCAGGGCGGGGCGGGGCATGGGAAGTCCTTCCGGAAGACAGGAGCACGCGGCAGGACCCACGGGCGCGCGGAGGCGCGACCGTGCGAGGCCGGGGCGGCGGGGTGTCAGCGGACGCGCGGACCCACGGGCCGGGGTCGAACGCGGGCGGAAGGACAGATGGCCGAGGAGGTACGGCAGAAGTCGACGTGCCGCCGGCAGACGAGCCGGGCACTCGCCCGGGGGCCGGGACGGAGGCCGAACGGCTTCGCGCTCGCTCCGCGCACATCCGCCTCCCCGCAGGTCCGGGCCGAGATCCCGTCCGGGTTCAGGAAGGGAGCGCTTCAGCTTAGGCAGGCCGCCTTCCGCGCTGTCAAGGCCGTTCCGGGAGATGGGCGGGCGGACGGACGCGGAGGGCGCGGGAGTTCACCCGCGGCGTCGGCAAGTGGCCGGGGCCCGGGGTCGCTTCACCCGCGCCGAGCGCATACGTCCACGGGCTGACGGCACATGGGACCGCAGCAGGACGCGACGGGGCGACGGGGGCTTCTAGCGTGTCCTCATGATCCGATTCACCAGGGCGGCCGTCGCCGCCCTCCTCGTCTGCTCCGTCGCCTTACCCGCCGGTGTGGCCGTCGCGGCCACTCCCGACCCCCCGCCGCCGTCGGCCGCACAGCCGGCGAGGGCCGCCACGCTGCCCGCGCCCACCGGGCCGTACTCCGTCGGAAGCACCGTCCTCCCGCTCGTCGACCGCTCCCGCACCGACCCGTGGGTTCCCACCGCCGACGGACGCGCGCTCATGGTCACCCTCCACTACCCGGCCGCGCGCGCGGGCGGTGGCCGCCCCGCCCCGTACGCCACCCGGGAGGAGGCGCGCCTCCTCGCCGAGCAGCTCGGGCCCGGCGTCTCCGGCGACGTCCTCGCCCGTACGCGCACCCACAGCAGGACCGACGCGCGGCCCGCCCCGGGCCGCCGCCCCCTGGTCCTGCTCTCACCGGGCTTCAGCGTCTCCCGCTGGACCCTCACCCATCTCGCCGAGGACCTCGCCTCCCGCGGCTATGTCGTCGCCTCCGTCGACCACGCCTACGAGTCCTACGGGATCAGCCTCCCCGGCGGCCGCACCCTCACCTGCGTCGCCTGCACGGCCCTCGACGAGGGAGGCGTGCACGGCAGCGTGGTCACCTCGACCCGGGCCGCCGACATGCGCCACGTCCTGGACCGGCTCACCGGGCCCCGGCCCGTGTGGAAGCACGCCGGCGTGATCGACGCCCGTCGGATCGGCATGGCGGGCCACTCCATCGGCGGAGCGAGCGCGGCCTCCGCGATGGTGGCCGATCCGCGCATCGACGCCGGGATCAACATGGACGGGTCCTTCTGGGAGGAACTGCCGGCGCAGGGCCTGCGGGGCCGGCCGTTCATGATGCTCGGGACCCACGACGCCATGCATCTGCCCGGGGGGACCGACACCACCTGGGACCGGACGTGGAACGGCCTCGACGGGTGGAAGCGCTGGGTCACCGTGGCCGGCTCCGAGCACTTCACCTTCTCCGACGGCCCCGTGATATCGCGCCACTTCGGCCTGCCGCAGCCCGAGCTGCCCGCCGACCGCGCCGTCGCCGTCACCCGGACGTACGTCGCCGCCTTCTTCGACCAGCACCTGCGCGGACTCCCGCGGCCGCTGCTCGACGGCCCGTCGCCCACGAACCCGGAGGTCCACTTCCAGCACCGCTGACAGACCGGAACCCGGCGGCCGTCAGGCGACGGCCGCAGGGTTCCTCACCCTCACCCTCAGGCGCGGTACGGGGTGTTCGCCGCCGCCCAGTCGGCGAGAATCCGCGCGCAGTCGGCGACCGACTCGCGCCAGGTGCGCGCCGCGCCTTCACCGGCCTCGTCGCTGACGTGCTTCACGATCCGCAGCGGCACCCCGGCGGTCGCGGCGACGTGGGCCAGGGCGTACCCCTCCATGTCGACGAGAGCGGCCTGCTCCGCGAGCCGGGCACGGGCCGTCTCGTCCGAGATGAACGTGTCCCCGGTCGCCAGGACCGTGTCACCGCCGTCCGGGAGCGTCAGCGGCGCGCCGTACGACTCGCCCGTCAGCGTGGCGAGCAGCCGGCCGTCGAAGTCGTGCTGCACCACGGTGCCGATCACGTGCGTCCCGGTCATGCCGGGACGCAGCGCCCCCGCCGTACCCAGGTTCACGATCCCGGACGGCCGCGGGCCGCGGCCGAGGGCCAGGGCGAGCGCGGTCGCCGCGTTCACCTTGCCCATGCCGGTCAGCAGCACGGGCAGGTCCGTGTCCAGGAACTGCGCCTCCTCCTTGACGGCGAGGACGAGCAGCGGACGGTCGGCGGTGATCTCTCCCAAGAGTTCCATGGGGGCCACGCTAGTTCGCGGCCCCTTCCGCCGTACAGCCGAGGTCCCGGCCAGTGGTGGGGCGCTCACCGCAGCGACAGGCCGCGCGCCGCGAGCTCCTCGCCGAGCAGGCGCAGCGCCTTCGGGCCCACGCCGTGCAGGGCGGCGAGTTCGGCGGTGGGGACCCCGTCGAGCTGATCGAAGCGGGTGTACCCGGCCGCGGCGAGCGCACGGGTGGCGGGCGCGCCGATGGCGCGGGGGAATTCCGTCTCGGGACGGTCGGATCCGGTGGCCATGGACCGATGGTGCCACGTGGGGGAGGGCTCGGGCCCGCTCCCCGCCGCTGTGCGTCGCGCGGTCACACCGGCAGCAGGCGACCGATCAGCGCCCCGAGCTGGCGGGCGTTCCGGCACGGGCGCATCTCGACGAGACCCGCGTAGGCCGGCGCCACGGAATCGCCCGTTCCCCAGAGCGAGGGCTGCTCGGGGTTGAGCCAGTGGACCCGGCGGGCCCGGTCCGCGATCCGCTTCAGGGCCGGGAGGTTCGGGTCGGAGCCGTTGGTGCGGGCGTCTCCGAGGACGAAGACCACCGTGCGCGGGCCGAGGACCTCGGCGTACCGGTCGGCGAACTCGCCCAGGGCCGTCCCGTAGTCGCTCTGCCCGTGCCACCCGGTCAGCTCCGCCTCCGCGAGGATGCGGTCGCCGAGCCCGGCCGGATCGGCGGAACCCCGGGCGATCAGCCCCGTCACCTCGTCCACCCGGTTGACGAAGGCGAAGACGCGTACCCGGCTGAACTGGTCGTGCAGGGCCTGCACCAGCAGCATCGTGAACTGCGCGAAACCGGCCACGGACCCGGACACGTCGCACAGCAGGACCAGCTCCGGCCGTCGCGGGGGGCGTCGGCGCAGCACCGGTCGCACCGGCACGCCGCCGGTCGACAGCGAGCGGCGCAGCGTCCGCCGCAGATCGATCTCCCCGCGCGACGCCCGCCGCCGCCGGGCCGCCAGCCGGGTGGCCAGCTTCCGCGCCAGCGGCCGTACCGTCCGTCGCAAATCGTCCAGCTGCGCCCGCCCGGCCAGGAGGAAGTCGACGGTGTCCGCCGTGCCCCCGACCGCGCGGCGCGCGACCCGGTCACGGCCCTGGCGCTCGGCCACGCGCCGCCGGGCCTCGGTCCGCACCCGCTCGCGGAAGGCCTCGATGCGGCGCCGGATCTCGTCGTCGAGCAGCCGCTCGGTGAACTCGGGCTCCTCCGTCCCCGGCGCGGCCCGGAGCCGCTCCCGCACGCGGGCGAGCAGCGTCTCGGGGCGCAGCCGGGACAGCGTCTGGTACGAGGACCAGCCGTCCGACCCGGGACCGGAGCCGTAGCCGCCGAAACCGCCCACCGCCTCGGCGGCGAGCCGGTCGAGCGCGGCGCCGTCAGCGGTGGTGAGGGCCTCGGCGAGCCGGTCGCGAAGCGCCGCGAGAGCGGCCGGACCGGCCGGGGCGTCCTCGTGGGTCTCCGAGGCCCCGGTGTGGCCGAGGGGGAAGTACAGGTCGAAGACGCGGTCGAACACCGGGCGCTGCGCCTCGCCGTGCAGCAGGGTCGCGGCGAGCGCCTCGCGCACCCGCTCCCGGTCGGTGAATCCGACGGCCTCGAGGGCGTGCCCCGCGTCCACCGTCTCGCCGGTCCCGATCCCGAATCCATGGGCACGCAGTGCCCCGACGAGACCGGTGAGGCGGGTGGTGGCCGTCGTCGGTGCGGAGGCGGCTTCGACGCCGTCGACGGGCCGGCTCACACCGCGTCCAGGTCGAGCTTGGCCGCGGCCCTCACGATGTCGTCCTGATGCTTGAGCAGGACGCCCAGGGTCGCGCGTACGACGTGCTCGTCCAGCCGGTCGGCGCCGAGCGCGAGCAGCGTACGGGCCCAGTCGATCGTCTCGGAGACGGACGGCGCCTTCCGCAGGTCCATCGCCCGCAGCGCCCCCACGACCCGCACCACGGACGCGGCGAGGGCCTCGTCGAGGCCGGGGACCTTGAGCGTGACGATCCGGCGCTCCAGCTCCTCCTCGGGGAAACCGATGTGCAGGAAGAGGCAGCGGCGACGCAGCGCCTCGGAGAGCTCACGGCTCGCGTTGGAGGTGAGCACGGTGAACGGGCGCCGGGTCGCCTTGATCGTCCCCAGCTCGGGGACGGTGATCTGGAAGTCGCTGAGGACCTCCAGGAGCAGGCCCTCGACCTCGACGTCGGCCTTGTCCGTCTCGTCGACGAGGAGCACGGTCGGCTGCTCGGAGCGGATCGCGGTGAGCAGCGGGCGGGGGAGCAGGAACTCCTCGCCGAAGATGTCCGTCCGCGTCTCGTCCCAGGACTCGCCACGCCCGGCCGTGATCCGCAGCAGCTGCTTGGCGTGGTTCCACTCGTACAGCGCGCGGGACTCGTCGACGCCCTCGTAGCACTGGAGCCGGACCAGGCGCGCGCCGGTGACCTCGGTGACCGCCTTGGCGAGCTCCGTCTTGCCGACGCCGGCCGGGCCCTCGACGAGGAGCGGCTTGCCGAGGCGGTCGGCGAGGAAGACGGTCGTGGCGACGGCGGGCGAGGCGAGATAGCCGGTGGCGGCGAGCCGATCGGCGACGTCGTCGACGGAGCTGAAGAAACCGGTCGTCATTGGCTGTCCCCCCGGGGAGCGGAATCTCGTACTGGCCAGTAGCCTCTGCTGTACTTGATCAGATCAGGCACCGCCGCACAACCGTCCCGCGCAAGGTCCGTGCCGCGCGCGGGGCGCCACCCGCTGGTGCAATGGGGGGACCGGGTACGCCACCCGGGGACCGCGCGGCGGTGGAGGTGTCGTGGCGGAACGGGAAGCGGAGCAGGAAGAGGCCCTC
Source organism: Streptomyces sp. NPDC056480 (assembly GCF_042795405.1). Taxonomy (NCBI): domain Bacteria; kingdom Bacillati; phylum Actinomycetota; class Actinomycetes; order Kitasatosporales; family Streptomycetaceae; genus Streptomyces; species Streptomyces sp. NPDC056480. The sequence goes on from NZ_JBHTSA010000045.1 coordinate 52,364, forward strand.
CTGACCAGGGTGCGGGCCATGGAGCAGGCGGTCGGCGAGATAGGCACGACGCTCGACGAGACGAGCACCTGCCGCGAACTCGCCGCCTTCGCCGCCCGGCACCTGCGCGCCGCCACCACGGTCGACCTCCTGACGGAACCGGGCGCCCCACCGCGGCGCGCGGCCGAAGCGGGACCTCCGGAGCAGCCAGGGTCCCCGCCGCAGGAGCCGCCGGGATCCCCGCCGCCGGAGCTCCGGGGATCCCCTGAGCCACAGGGGTTGCCGGGGTCCCCGGAGCCGCTGGGGTCGCCGGGGTCCCCGGAGCCGCTGGGGCACATGGGCCGGGCGGAGGCCGAGGCGGAGGTGGAGCCCGAGGCCCCGGCGGAGGCCCCGGCGGAGGCCGAGGCACCCTGCGCGTCTGCCGAGCCGGGCGGTGAGCAGCGGGCCGTGGGATCCGTTCCCGTCCCGGCGGGCGACTCCGCCGTCCACCGGCTCTCCCTCCCCCTCGCCGTCCACGACGAGGAGCCGCTCGGGACGGTCACCCTGACCCGTACCGGCGGCACGCGCTTCTCCGGCGACGAGGTGGCGCTGGCCCGGCACGCCGCCCGCCTCGCTGCCCGGCATCTCGCCCATGCCCGACGACTCGCGGCCGCCGAGGACGCCGCCCTCCACCTCCAGCGCGCCCTCGTCGCCGAACCGGGGCGGCCGCACCCCAATCTGGAGATCGCCGGCGGCTACCTGCCCGCCGGGCCCCGCGCCCTCGTCGGCGGCGACTGGTTCGAGACCGTACGACTCCACTTCGGCCGCAGCCTGCTCGTCGTCGGCGACGTCATGGGGCACGGCCTCGACGCGGCCGTCGACATGAACGCCTATCGCACCGCGCTCCGCGAGGTCGCCGCGACCGACCTGCCCCCGCACCGCGTGCTGCGCCATCTCGACTCCGTGGTCGCCGAGGACGACGCCCGCCGCCCCGCCACCGTCCTGCTCGTCCGGGTCGACCCGGCCCGCGGCACCGCGACCTTCGCGAGCGCCGGGCACCTCCCGCCCGCGGTGTTCGGCGCCGACGGCTCGGCCGAACTCGTCGACCTCCCCGTCGGACCACCCCTCGGCACCGGCGTCGGAGGCTACGAACCGACCACGCGTCCGCTCCGCCCCGGAGACACCCTGCTGCTCTTCACCGACGGACTCGTCGAACGCCGCGGCGAGGACATCGACGACTCCCTCGCCCGGCTCGCCGCCCTCCGGCTCCCCCGGGACTCCGGCCCCGACCAGGTCGTCGAAGAGGTGCTTCACCGCCTCGGCGCGCACGGCGCGGAGGACGACGTGGCCGTCCTCGCCGCCCGCATCCGCGCGCGCGTCCACGCCAGTGACGCAGGGTCACATCCGTCCCACGGACCGCCGTGACGCACGGTCACACCACCCCTGCCTCCAGCATGTTTCAGCCCTCAGCGGGATTCTTCCGGCCGGACGCTTGTGCGCGGCCCCGGGGCCCGGCACGCTCCTCGTATGAACACGGCCAGGCATGCCAGTGAACGTCTGATGAGCTGGCCCTCGCTGACCCCCGGCCGCGCCCATTGCGGCGCCGCGCTCGGACTGGGCACGGCGACGGAGGAGATCGTGCACTTCCACGGCGAACACGAGGCCGACGTCCATCTCACCCGCGCCATGGTCGCGAAGCTGCGCCCGGCCCTCCTGGGGTCGAGCGCGGTCCGTCTGCGCGCCGGATCGGGGTGGGTGACGGTCCGCCTGGACATGGGGTCGGACATCGACCTGCTCGCCACCCTGGTGAGCGCCGCCCTCCAGGCCAACGGCGTCCCCGACGTCGCACCGGACGGCTGCACCCGTACCCGCCCGGTCTCCGGACTCCGCTGACCGGACCGCGGGTACGAGGACAGGGCGGAACCAGGACCGGCCTCGGACGGCTCTACGCGCGCGTGCTCCCCGAACCCCCCGCCGGGATCGGGAACAGCATGCACGTGCTGGTCGCGTGGGCGAGCAGCCGGTCCTCCGCGTCGTAGAGGCCCGCCTCCGCGAGCGCGGTCCGGCGCCCGCGCGAGATCACCGTGCCGACCGCCCGCACCTTGCCCGTGTCGACCGTGATCGGCCGGAGGAAGCGGGTCGACAGGTCGAGCGAGGTGTACGCCGTGCCCAGCGGGAGCGTGGAGTGGACCGCGCAGCCTGCGGCCGAGTCGAGCAGGGTCGCGTAGACCCCGCCGTGCACACTGCCGATCGGGTTGTAGTGCTCCTCACCCGGTTCGAAGGTGAACACCGCGCGTCCGTCCTCGACCTCTTCGAGGCCGAAGCCGAGGAGCGCCGCGATCGGGGGACCCGGCAGTCGTCCCGCCACCATCTCCCGCAGGAAGTCGAGGCCCGCCATCGTCCCGGCGGCCCGTGCGGTGGCTCCGGCGTCCTCCCACTCGACCGTGCGCGACCGCCCCATGACCACTCTCCGCCCGACGTGGCCGGCTGATGCTCAGCTGGCTCTGTACTGCGAAGCTAGCTGTCCTGAAAGCTGACTGTCAACGACACAGTCAGGTGGCTACAGTGTGACGATGAAGTGGCTGGAGACGGACACGGAGAACTGCCCGGTCCGCCGCGCCCTGGACCTCGTGGGCGAGAAGTGGACCCTGCTGATCCTGCGCGACGCCTTCAACGGCGTCCGCCGCTACGACGAGTTCCGTCGGCACCTCGGGCTCTCCGAGGCCGTCCTCGCCGACCGACTCCGCAAGCTGGTCGCGGCCGGACTGCTGCGGGCGGAGCCGTACCGGGAACCCGGTTCCCGTACCCGGTACGAGTACCGGCTCACCCGCAAGGGCGTCGACCTCTGGCCCGTACTCCTGGCCCTGAAGCAGTGGGGTGACACCCACGCGGGCGAACCGGAGGGACCGGTCCTCGACATCCGGCACACCGACTGCGGAGCCCCGGTCCGCGTCGTCGTCCAGTGCGACGGCGAGGAACAGGCCACCCTGGCCGCCCGCGACGTCACCGTCCGCCCCGGCCCCGGCGCCCGCCCGCTCACCCCCTGACGCCCGGCCGGCCGGCTCCCCAGGGAACCCGCGGATCCGCCCGCCCAGGCACCCGTTCGGCCGCACCCCGCGATGGCCCACCGCCCAGCCGGGTACCTCACGAGGCATGCCCTCCACACCCGGTCCGCCGTACGACGGTGCCCCCGCCGAGCACGGCCCCGAGCACGGCCGAGCACACGACCTCGGACACGGTCATGAACACGGCCACTGGTTCCAGCGCCTCCACACCCGCGTCGTCGTCTCGCCCGTCGGTCTCGCCTGGAACCGCGGCCGTGCCATGGAACTCATGCACCGCGCCATGGGCTTCGCGGCGCTCAGCCTGCTCACCCTCGTGCCGCTCCTCATCGTCGTCGCCGCGGCGGACCTCGCCAGCGGTCAGGGCTTCGCCCGCTGGCTCGTCCAGGGCCTCGGCGTCTCCGAGGTCTCCGAGGAGGAGGTCGAGCGGCTCTTCGGGCAGCCGGGGCAGGCCCTGCAACGCACCACCGCCTTCGGCCTCGCCGCCCTCGCGGCCTTCGGCGTCACCTTCGGATCCGCCGTGCAGACCGGGTACGAGCGGGCCTGGGACCTCCCCACGGCCCGCTGGCACACCATGTGGCGGCACGTCGTCTGGCTGGCCGTCCTCGTCGCCTGCCTGCTCCTGTTCGTCGCCACCCCCGCACCGGCCGAGTCCCCGGCGACGGTCACCGTTCTCGTCGCCCTCGGTGACCTGGTCGGCACCTTCCTCTTCTTCTGGTGGTCGCAGCGGTTTCTGCTCTGCGGGCGCATCCGCTGGCGCGCCCTCGCCCCGGGAGCCGTGCTGACCGCGCTCGGCCTGCTCGGGCTGCGCATCTTCTCCCAGCTCGTCTTCTCCCCGCTCATCGCCTCGAACGCGGTGACCTACGGGCAGTTCGGCACCGTCCTCGTCCTCCAGTCGTGGCTCGTCGGCGTCGGCTTCGTCGTGTACGGAAGCGCCCTCGTCGGCCGGCTGGTCCACGAGCGCCTGCTCGACCGGCGCCTGCGCCGCGACCCCCCGACCGACGCCTGACCCCGCGACCTGACGCCGGGGACCCGACGAGGGGCGACCTGACGAAGCACGGCCGAGATCGCCGGGAAATCGATCACACGATCCGGTGATCCACCCCCGAGCGGCCCGGCGCCGTCCCCCGTACCGCTTGGATGAGGGTGATCCCATCGGCCCGTCGAAGGAGAGCCGCCCATGGCGAACATCTGGCTGCCGCCCGTCGAGTACGTCGCGACCCTGCCGAGAGCGACGGCATACGCCTGCCTCTACTTCACCGACACCCGAGGCCGCCCCTTCCAGCTGCTCGCCAGCTACGACACCGAGCTGTGGCAGTGGCCCGGCGGGAACATGGACCCGGGGGAGACCCCCTGGGAGACGGCGGTGCGCGAGTGCCACGAGGAGACCGGGATCACCTTCACCGGCGAGCCGCGGCTGCTCGGCACCCACTTCGTCACCGACCGGGGCGATGACTGGCCCGCCAACCACATCGGTTTCGTCTTCGACGGCGGCGAGCTGACGGACGAGCAGATCGCCGGCGTGGTCCTCGACCCCGGGGAGCACAGCGCGTACCGGTTGCGCACGCTCGACGAGTGGGAGCGGGAGATGGAGCCGCGCGAGTTCGCCCGTCTCGCGGCCACCGACCGGGCCCGCAGGACGGGCACCCCGCTCTACCTAGAGACCGGCCGCGAAGGGGACCGGCCGTAGGCGTACGCGGGAGGAGTACGGAGGCGGGGCCGGCCCTCCGGACGGCCCCGCCTCCGGCCGGACCCCTCAGGCCCGGCAGCCCACCGGGTGGGCGATGTCGACCACGAAGCGCTCGGGCGAGTGCAGCCGGAAGGTCTTGTAGACGGGTTTGGTGTCGAAGGCGGCTCCGATGGTGACCACACCCTCGAAGTCGCCGGTCAGGGCGACTCCCTTGAGCGCGGGCAGATGGATCTTCAGCAGCCGGGGTCCCTGGTAGACGGACCTTCCGGCGTCGTCGTGGGCGGCCGCGGGGGAGAGGCGGATCTCCAGGAACTGCTTGCCCGCCAGCGGGACGCGCCCGCCCGAGCCGTCGTAGTGCAGCGCGCCCACCTGGTGCACGGTGACCGGGGGCATGGCACCCCGTACGTCGATCACGAGCCGGTCGAAGGTCGCGTGGCCGCCCCAACGGGCGTTGACGACCAGGGCCGTGGCCTGCGTCTTCGAGAGCGGGGCGGTCGAGGCGCCGGCCGGGATCGTGGCGCCGATCCCGGCGGTCAACAGGATTCCCGCGGCGACGGCCGCGAGGGTGTGACGGTGATGCATGACGTCCCCCAATTTCTCCTGCTCCGGGGACAGTGGTGTCACTGACAGAGACATCCACCCAGACCATATGGTTCCACCTGATAGGAGGTAAATCTCCTCATTTCGGTTTGGTGTGGGTGTGCGTGCGGGCGCGCGCGTGGTGGCCGGAGCCGGCGCCGTTCGTCCGGATCCGGCGGAGCCCGTAACTCCTCGGCCGCTCAGCAGTTGACCAGGGCATGAAGAAGCGCAGCATGCTCGCCATCGCCTCCCTCGCCGCAGGCGTCGTCACCGCCCTCGTCACGCCTCCGCCGCAGGCCAACGCCGCCGAGAACCCCCTGGGCGGTGCGACCGGCCTCCTCCAGGAGGACCAGGGCGTCGACACCGTCCTCGACACCGTCCAGGGCGCCCAGAGCACCCTTCCCGCTCCCGGCGCCGGCGGGCTGCTCTGACCCGTGCCACCCGCGACGACCGGTGCCCCGCGCCCCCGACGGGCCGCGGGGCACCGGCACGCCGTGACCCGCGAGGAGGCGGCCCGTGCGCGCGCCGTGCGTGACTAATGACAGGATGTCCCCATGAGCGACAACGTTTACTTCGACATCACCATCAACGACGAGCCCGCGGGCCGGATCACCTTCCAGCTGTTCGACGACGTCGTCCCGAAGACGGCGCAGAACTTCCGCGAGCTCGCCACCGGCGAGCACGGCTTCGGTTACGCCGGCTCCCCGTTCCACCGCGTCATCCCGCAGTTCATGCTGCAGGGCGGCGACTTCACCCGTGGCAACGGCACCGGCGGCAAGAGCATCTACGGCGAGAAGTTCGACGACGAGAACTTCAAGCTGAAGCACGACCGCCCGTTCCTGCTCTCGATGGCCAACGCCGGCCCGAACAGCAACGGCTCGCAGTTCTTCATCACCACGATCGTCACCGACTGGCTCGACGGCAAGCACGTCGTCTTCGGCGAGGTCGTCGAGGGCCAGGACCTGGTCAAGAAGATCGAGGGCCTCGGCTCCCGTTCCGGCGCCACCGCCGCGGTCATCAAGGTCTCCGAGTCCGGCATCGTGAAGGCCTGATCGCCTCTCCGAGCTGAGCCGAGGGCGCCCCGCGCGCCCTCGCTCGACCCACCCGGCCGGGGCGGGGGACGCCGTCCGCGCGACGTGCGTCCCCGCCCCCGCCGAGTTCCCCGGCGCTCGCCCGCGCTGCCGTCCGCGAGCCGGCCCCGCCCGTACGCGAGCCTCATCCAGGCCCGTACGCCCGTCCCGTCCGAGCCGTACACGAGCCGCCGTCCTTCAGACGAAGGCGGGCGCGTTCCGTTCCGCCCAGGCCGCGAACGGTCGCGGCGCCCTGCCGAGGACCCGCTCCACATCGGGACTCACCCGCTGCTCCTCCGCGCTGGGCTCGCCCATCACCGACAGCATCCCGTCGACGGCGTCCTCCGGCAGGAACCGAACCAGCCGCGAGCGGGCCTCGCTCGCACTCAGCGCCACGAACGCGACCGGTTCGCCGACGACCCCCGCCAGGGCCCGCGCCTGCTCCCGCGGTGACACCGCCACCGGCCCGGTCAGGACGTACGTCCGACCCGCGTGCGCCGCCGGTTCGCGCAACACCTTCGCCGCGACGCCGGCGATGTCCACCGGGTCCACCACCGGCAGCGCCACATCGGCGAACGGCGCCGCCACCGTGCGCGCGGAACGGACCTGATCGGCCCAGAGGAAGGCGTTGGAGGCGAAACCACCCGGCCGCAGCACGGTCCAGTCCAGCGCCGACTCCCGTACCGCCGCCTCGAACGCACGCAGAATGCCGTGCGACACCGAATCGGGCCGCGTGCCCACCAGTTGCGAGGACTGGAACACGATCCGCCGCACCCCGGCCGCCACCGCCGCCGCGACGATCTGGCGCGGGTCCAGCTCGTCCCCGAGGCCCGCCACGAGCAGGTAGACCGCGTCCGCACCCGCGAACAGCCCCTTGAGGCCGTCCACATCGGCCAGGTCCCCCCGCCGGTGCGTCACTCCCCCGGGCAGCCCGTCGGCCGGCCTACGGCTCACCGCCGTCACCTTCTCACCGGCCGCGGCCAGCAGCTCCACCAGCGGTCGTCCGACGTTTCCGGTCGCTCCGGTCACCACGATCACGGTCTTCCCCTCCAGGGAGTCATCGGCGGAGCGCGAGCGCTCCGCCGTCTTCGTGACCTCATCCTGGAAGGCGAACCGGCCACCTTCTGGCCAGTTTCACGGAGAGACGTCAGCTCTCCTCGCCGAAGCGCCGCTCGAACTTGGCGATCCGGCCCTCGGAGTCCACCGTCCGTGCCTTCCCCGTGTAGAACGGGTGGCTCTCGGAGGAGATCTCGACGTCGATCACGGGGTACGTGTTGCCGTCGTCCCACTCGATGGTCCGGTCGCTGGTCGCCGTGGACCGGGTCAGAAAGGCGTACCCGGCCGAGCGGTCACGGAAGACCACCGGGCCGTACTCGGGCTGCTTGTCCTGCTGCACGTGTCCTCCTCGGGCTCACGCCCTGGCTCGTCCGGCCTGATCGGCACGGCACCCCCAGCCTCCCCGCGCCCACGGCGACGGACCAGTGCCACGGGCCCGACCGGGTGACCGTCAGCCGTGCTCCGGCCGCCGCGCCGCGAGCAGCAGCGCGATGTCGTCCGGGCGGGACGTGACCTGCCTGGCGTCCCGGATCACCCGGTCGGCCGCTTCCGTGAGCGGCATCGAAGTGGTCGCCGCGAGCGCCCGGCGCAGCAGCTCGATGCCGTCGTCGATGTCCTGGCCCGGCTTCTCCACGAGCCCGTCCGTGAACAGCGCGAGCACCCCACCGGGATCCAGCTGCAGCCGTGTCACCGGATACGAGGCACGGACGTCGATCCCCAGCACCATGCCGCCCGCAAGCTCGATCCGCTCCGTCATCCCGTTCGGGTGCATGAGCAGCGGCGGCGGATGCCCGGCCCGAACCGCTCGGAGCTGCCCCGACTTCGGATCGAGGAGTACGTAGCAACAGCTCGCGAACTGCCCGGGATCGAGGTCGATGAGCAGCCGGTTGGTCCCCCGCATCACGTCCTGCGGCCGATGCCCGGCCAACGCGAAGGCCCGTACGGCGCTGCGCAGCTGTCCCATGGTGGCCGCGGCCGCCACCCCGTGCCCCTGGACGTCACCGATGACGAGCGCGAGCCGTCCCCGCCCCGTCTCGATGACGTCGTACCAGTCACCGCCGACGTCCATGCCCTGCGTGCCGGGCAGATAGCGGCCCACCGTCTCCACGCCCTCCCGGACCGGCAGCCGGTGGGGGAGCAGGGCGTCCTGGAGGCCGCGCGCGACGGCCGACTCCGTGTCGTACCGCTGGGCCCGCTCCAGGGCCTGCGCGATGAGGCCCGCGAGCGCCGTGAGGACGGTCCGCTCCTCCGAACTGAACCCGCGTGGCCGGTCGAAGCCGAGGATGCAGGAGCCGACCGGCCGGCCGGAGGCGATCAGCGGCAGGAACGCCCGCGCCCCCGAGTGCGCGTCCAGCGGCAGGTCCGGATACCTGCGGCCCAGCTGCTTCATCGACTCGAAGAACAGCGGCCTGCCCGTCGTGAGCGTCTCCACGCCGGGCACGTGGGCGTCCAGGGCCACGCCGTCGAAGGGTTCGAGGAAGCCCGGCGGGAAGCCCGTCTCCCAGGCCAGGTACAGCCGGCGGTCGCTCAGCAGGTAGATGGCCAGCTGGCGCCCGCCGAACGCCGGAAGCAGCTCCTCCGTCACGACCGCCGACACCTGGCGGGCCGTCACCGCCTCGGACAGCGCGATCGCCAGGGCCACCGGCCGGTACAGGGCCGAGACCTCGTCGTCGGGCAGGGACAGGGTGTCTTCCGTCGGCGCGCCGGTCTTGGGACGGTCCCGGGCGGGCCTGCCCGGGTCGTTCTCCGGCACCAGGACCATGGTCACGCCGTCCCGTCCGGGATGGAGGGAGACCGAAAGCCACTGACTCCGCTCCGGACGGGCCAGGAAGCGCACGGGATCGCCGGAGAGCATCGCGGCGCGGAGCTGCTCCTCGTGGAACGGCAGACCGAACCAGGGCAGGGCCTCCCACAGCGGCCTTCCCGCCAGGGCCCCGCGGGGGCGGCCGAGGAGCCGCTCGGTGCGCTCGTTGACGTAGGTGACGCGTCCGAGGCGGTCGATCGCCAGGATCGCCCGCGGGAGCCGGTCCGTGGCGTCGGAGCCGATCAGACCGGTGCCGAGGTCGACGAGGGTGCAGGTGAGCCGCAGCCCGGTGCTGACGCCGCCGACGCCGAGACGTGGCGCCCCTTCCCCTCCGGCGCCCGAGACCGGTGCCGTGCCCGGTGGAGCCGTACGCGCCCGCGTCGAGACCTCGAGCAGGTGCAGCCCTCCGTCCGGGCCCTTCAGCCGGATCCTGCGCACCACCGGCCTCCCGTCCGGCCCCGTCGCCTGCCGGGCCGCCGCCCACAGCGCGTACCCGTCCTCCGGCTCGAGGAGCGAGGTGAGGACGTCGATCGGGCACGGCGAGGGCACGTCGGCGCCGAGGATCGCCAGCAGGCCGGCGTCCAGCATGACCATGCCGGTGTCGAGGTCCCAGTCGAACGAACCGAAGCGGACCGGCGGCGCGCCCGAGGTGGAGAGCTGTACGCACACCGGGTCGCCCGGCCATTCGAGGGTCGTCCCCTGGCGGGCCAGCTCGGCGAGGGCCTCGCCGAGCTGCAGACCGCCCCGCATCATCCGGTTCCGGTCGCGGGTGTCCACCGGGACTCCGGGAGTCGGCGGCCGCAGCGCCACCAGGACCCCGAACCGCTCGCGACCGGCGACGACCGGCGTGTACAGCGAGGCGAAGGGGAACGGCAGGCTGGCCACCAGCTGCGGAAACCGCCGCATCGCCTCCTCGACGTCATGGAGGTGGACGGCCTGTCCGGAACGGTGGACCTCGGCGATCGGGAAGGGCCGGTTCGTGTGCATGCGAAACCACGGGCGGAACAAGGGACCAGGCAGCCCCACCAGGGCCGCCATCCGCAACAGTCCGGGTGTCCCGGAGCGCAGATACACCCCGCCGGCGTAGCCCCCGACCTCGTCGACCGCCCGCAGTGCCGCCTCGGCGAGCGTCCAGGTCAGAGCGTCGGAAACGGGCCCGTCGGCAGCTCCTTTCCCGGACAGACGCCCGCTACTGCCCGCCGGGCCTGGGGCGGTCGTGCCGTGCGAGGTCACACAGCCAGGATGCGCCTCTCCGGAAAGGCACCGCATCCCGGACCCGTGCCCCCGGCCTCTCAAGGCAAGAGGGGTGTTGACCGCACGCGTCCGCACCGTCACACTCGGTCGTCGACCGGCGCCGCAGGGCGCTACACCACCTCATGACCAGGGGGCAGGATGACGGGCCGGGTTCTTCCGTACGAGGTGCAGGGCGAGGGGCCAAGGCGGGCCCTCCTGCTCCACAACTGGTTCGGCGACCGCACCAGCTTCGCCCCGCTGCGGGCCCATCTGAACGACGCCTCAGGGTCCTACGCCTTCGTCGACTGCCGCGGCTACGGCGAGGCACTCGACCACGCGGGCGCCTACACGATGGAGGAGGTCGCGGCCGACGCGTTCGCCGTCGCGGACGACCTCGGCTGGGACTCCTTCTCCGTCGTCGGGCACTCCATGGGCGGCAAGGCCGCGCAGCTGATGCTCCTCGACGCCCCCGACCGGGTCCGTTCGATCATCGGCATCTCGCCCGTCTCGGCGGCCGGCTTCCCCATGGACGGCGATACCTGGGAGCTCTTCGCCGGCGCCGCCGACACGGCGGCCAACCGGCGCGCGATCATCGACAACACCACCGGCGGCCGCTACGACGACGCCTGGCTGAGCGCCCTCGTCGAGCGCTCCGTCCGGCGCTCCTCGGCGACGGCCTTCCGCGCCTACCTGGACTCCTGGTCGCGCACGGACTTCCATGAGCGCGTCCGTGACAACCCGGCCCCCGTGCTGCTCGTCGTGGGCGCCCACGACCCGGCTCTCGGCGCCGAGGCGATGGAGGCGACCTGGCTGCGCTGGTACCCCAACGCGCGTCTGGAGGTCCTCAAGGACGCCGGTCACTACGCGCCCGAGGAGACCCCGCAGGCGCTCGCCGAGGCCATCGAGGCCTTTCTGGCCGCCTGAGGGACCTTTCGCGGTGGCCCCCGGGGCTTAGGGGCCCGGTGGACCCCCCCGCCCCCGGGCACCCCCCCCGGGGAAGGGGGTGGGTTATAAACCAAATACCCTGCCCACCCCGCTTATAGTGTTTATATAGGGGGTGGGCGGTTGA